>JAYVYV010000104.1:0-4789 GCA_043783985.1 Acidobacteriota bacterium
TCGCGCACCAGCGTCGAAAAGCCCGAGAGCTCGAATCTGACCGCGTACACACCGATCGGCAGCCCGGAGAACTCGTAGGTGCCGGTGCCGCCAGTGACCGCGACGCGCGGTTCGATCAACGATGGACTCGAGAGGGTGACCGTGACGCCAGGGAGCACGGCGCCGGAGGTATCCGTGGCGCGGCCGAACACCTGGCTGGTGTTCTGCGCTTCGACCGCAGCGGGCGCGGTGAGGCCGAGAACGACGACGAACATGGCGAGCGTGCAACGACGGAGTCTCAGCATGCACCCCCCTCTGGCGGTGCCGTGAATCTCGTGAGGTATAGTTCCGTCCTTCAAACGGAGGTCCGATCATGGCGCTCACCTCGCCGGAGATCGCGCGCACGCGCGAATCCATCGTTCGCGCGCACGTTGATGCCGAGAACAGGCACGACGTGGCCAGCGTCGTGTCAACGTTTCATCAACCGAAATACGAGGTGATGCCGCTCGGCGCCGTTCTCGACGGTGCCCAGCCCGTAGCCGAGTTCATCGGCGGCGTCTTCGATGGCTTCCCCGATTTCATCGCCCACGTGCCATCGTTGGTTCATGCAGACCTCGGTGTCGTCGCCGAGGGTCATTTCACGGGAACTCACAAGCATGACTGGTCCGGTATTCCAGCAACCGGTCGCACCGTCGATGTGCCATTTTGCGCGCTTTTCATTTTCGAAGAAGACCGGCTGATCAGCGAGCGGTTATATTTCGATTTCGCCACTCTGCTCCGACAACTCGGTGTGCTGGCGTGATCGTCAGCGTGGGGCGGGCCGGCCGCGCTCGCTGCGATCCTGAACGGCCGAGGTGGGTGGCCGATCGAGAAAGCGTTCTGGTTCGATCGCCGCCTATTCCATAAAATACCCTCATCCCATGGAGACCCCCGGTTCGGCAGACGCAGCCCACAGCCACGACGAGACGCAGCTACAGGCATTGTTCGAATGCATGCCGCAGCTGGGTTGGGCCGCGCGCCCTGACGGCTGGATTTACTACTACAACCAGCAGTGGTTCGACTACACCGGCACGACGCCCGAGCAGATGCAGGGGTGGGGCTGGCAATCGGTGCACAACCCGGACTTGCTCCCGCTCGTCATGAAAAGGTGGACGCATTCGATTACCACCCGCGAGCCGTTCGAGATGGCCTTCCAGCTGCGGCGGCACGACGGGGTCCTGCGCTGGTTCCTCACACGGGTCAGGCCGATGTGGGACGCCGGCGGCACGCTGATTCGATGGGTGGGGATCAACACCGACATTCACGAACAGAAGCAGGCCGAGGAAGCGGCGGAGAAGGCGAGCCGGGCGAAGGACGAGTTCCTCGCCATGCTGGGTCACGAGCTGCGCAATCCGCTGGCGCCGATCGTGACCGCGCTCAGGCTGATGGAGATCAAAGACGGCGACGCCTGCCGCCGCGAGCGCACCATCATCGAGAGGCAGACGGTCCACTTGTCGCGCCTGGTCGATGACCTGCTCGACGTGTCGCGGTTCCTTCGGGGCAAAGTCGACATTCGCCCCGAACGGATCGAGGTCGAACCGATCGTCGCGCAGGCGTGCGAGATGGTGTCGCCGCTGCTCGAGCGCAAGAACCACGCGCTCGATGTGCGCGTGCCGGAGGGGCTGACGATCGACGCCGACGCGGCACGGCTGAAGCAGGTCGTCGTCAATCTGCTGACCAACGCGGCGAAATACACGCCCCCCGGGGGACAGATCGCCGTCACGGCCGAGGCCACCCCGGCCGACATCACGATTCGCATTCGCGACAACGGCATCGGGATTCCCCCCGAGCTGCTGCCGGTGCTGTTTCAGCCGTTCGTCCAGCGCGGGCAATCGCTGGAACGCGCCGAGGGCGGCCTGGGGTTGGGGCTGACGATTGCGCAAAGCATCGTGACCGCGCACAACGGATCCATCGACGCCCACAGCGCGGGCGACGGACATGGCAGCGAGTTCATCGTCCGGCTGCCGCGAGTTTCACCCGACGCATCGCCACGGGCCCAGCCGGCACGGCCCCGCCAGGGCTTGACACGGAGTCGCCGGATTCTGGTGGTTGACGACAACGCGGATGCGGCGGAGTCGCTCGCGGAAGTACTGCGGGAGCACGGGCATGTGACACACGTCGAATACGACGCGCCCGGCGCCTTGTCCGCAGCCGAGGTGTTCGGGCCCGACGTGGTGTTGATGGACCTCGGCCTTCCAGACATGGATGGTTACGAACTGGCGCGCCGCTTCCTGGGACACCCTCGATTGCGCCGCGTGCAGATCATCGCGGTCACCGGATACGGTCAGGCGTCCGACCGGCAACGGACCGTGGCGGCGGGATTTCGCCATCATTTCGTGAAACCTGTCGATCTCGAGGCTCTCCTGGACGCACTGGAACAACCCGACGACGTGGGCACCGTGTAGCGTCCGCGCGCCGCCCGTACGAAGGCCGACGGCCGGCCTATACTCGGAGCGTCATGAGATCCTCGGCTCCGCTGTTCGCCGCAGCGCTGCTCCTCCCGCTGGCCGGGTGTGGGTCCTCGCCCGCGGTGCCGACCGGCTCCGCGTCCGCGATGGCCGCGCCTTCCGCCGCGAATCTCACCGGAAGATGGACCGGCACGGGCACCGACGCGCAGGGACCCGAAACATTCACGTGGACCGTGACGCAGGTCGGCGATCGGCTCACCGGTTCGGTGGAGCTCATTCCGGCCGATCCCGGCGACGGCTCGTGCGGTTCGTGTCACAAGCGGAAAGCCGGCACGCTCGCGGGCACGTTGTCAGGCGGCGCGCTCACGCTGACCCTCGACTTCCCCGCCGGCGGCGCCGACATCACGCCGCTGTGCGGCATCACGATGCACGCCGTCACGGCCGACATCGTGGCCCGCCGCATCGCCGCGGCCTACACCGGCACGACCACCTGCGAAGGACCAATCACGGACGGAACCCTGGTCGTCGTTCGATAAGCACACGAGGTGTGCGGTCGACGCGACACGGTCTCTGATGAGCTTCCGCGGAACCCGGCGACAGCGTCCTACTTGGCCGGCACGTCCGCAGAGGGTCAAAAGCGCGGGAAGGACGCCGCCAAGAACGAGAAGAAAGCGATCAAAGAGGACATCAAAGGCGACAAGCGCGACCTGAAACAGGACAAGGCCGAGCTCGACCGTCTCAGAGCCGACCTCAAGGCGGCTGAGGCGGCTGGCGACCGCGCGCGGATCGCACGCGACCGCGACGCATCCGGCGTCTGGAAGCGGACATGGCCGGCGACCGGACGGACATCCGACAGGACAAGGGGGACGCCAAAGAGGCGGGCAAGAAACGGCACAAGGGCAAGTAGCCGGCAGGCTGCTCAATCGGAAGGGGCACAGGACGCGACGTCCTGTGTCTCTCTGATCAGTCGCGCGAGCCGCAGGAATGCTGTGAGCATTTCCTCGTACGAAAAATTGGCGTTGCGGCCGCTCGGGTTCGGCAGGACGAAGACGCGGGCGCCCTCGAGCCGCTCCGCCTGCAGGCCGAGCGCAACCGGCAGCCCCGGCCGGCGGCCGAAGACGGAGCGGAACAGCGTGACGCCGATGAAGGCGACGACCTCGGGTTTCACGCGGCGGATTTTTCTGCGCAGGACCTTCGCCCCCGCGACGTATTCTTCGGCCCGCAGCGTGTCGATCCCCGGCGTGGGCCGCGGGATGAGGTTCGTGATGCCGAATCCCCATTCGTGCAGACGGTCGTCGTCTTCGCAGCCGATCGGCTCCGGCACCAGCCGCGACTCGTAGAGCAGCTTCCAGAATCGGTTGGACGGCCCGGCGAAGTGGTGTCCGCACTGCGACGAGCGGATGCCTGGGTTGATTCCGACCAGCAGCACGCGGACCGGGCGGCGGAGGCGATCGCGAAGCGGCGGTAGAATGGCGGCCATGTACTGGCTGTTCAAGGAAGAGCCGTCGAACTATAGCTTCGAGGCGTTCGTGAAGGACAAGAAGACCACCTGGAGCGGCGTCAGGAATCCGGTCGCGCAGCGGAATCTCCGGTCGATCAAGAAGGGCGATCAGGTGTTCTACTACCACACTGGCGACGAGAAATCGGTGATCGGCATCGCCAAAGCCATCGGCGACGCCTACCCGGATCCGGACGACAAGGCCGGCAAGGCGCATGTCGTCGACATCGCGCCCGTGAAGACGCTGGCGCGGCCGGTGACGTTGAAAGAGATCAAGGCCGATCCGTTCTTCAAGGACTTCGATCTCGTCCGGATCTCGCGCCTGTCGGTGATGCCGGTGTCCGACGCCGAATGGGCGCGGATCGAGAAGATGTCGCTCGGCTAAAGCCTTCGCGCTGCGAGAGCCTTCGCGCTGCGAGAGCCTTCGCGCTACCTAAGCCTTCGCGCTACGACTTGCCGGAGCGGATCTCTTTGCCGATCGCGTCGACCCGCTCGAGCAGGCGCAGGATGTTCTCGCCCAGGATGTTCTTCACGTCCTGCTCGCTGTAGCCCCTGTCGAGCAGCGCCGCGGTGATCTTCGGCAGCATCGACACGTCGTCCATCCCGTCGGGCACCGTCGTGCCGTCGAAATCGGATCCGAGACCGACGTGCGACGCGCCGACCAGCTTCGCGGCACGATCGATGTGCTCGACGATCTTCTCCCACGAGACGGTCGGCCGCTCCGCCGCCGGCACGTTCCTGAGGCCCGCCTGATAGAGCTCGTCGGACAGGAAGCTCCGCGAGTAGTTGATCATGATCACGCCGCCCTTGCCGCCGAGCGCGCGGATCATGTCGTCGGTCATGTTGCGCGGGTGGCCCGAGATCG
>JAYVYV010000105.1:0-4783 GCA_043783985.1 Acidobacteriota bacterium
CTCGGCCTGCCGGCGCGAAATCATATAAAATGCCGTTCTCCGTGGAATATCACATCACGCAATACGAGCTCGAGCAAGGCGCGCTCGAGATTCAGTACATCGAAGAGTATTTCGGCGAATTTCCGCGCAAGAAGACCGCGGCCGAAATCGTGAACCGCCTCGAGGGGCGGTCGCACCTGATCCTGCTCGCGACGGCGCCCCTCCCCGACGATCCCGGCTCGGTCGTGCCCGTCTCCTTCAAGGTGGCGCACGAGGTCAAGGTGCCCGAGACGGTCCCCAAGCTCGTCGACCTCGTCCACCGCCTGAGCGATAACGTCCAGTTCTCCGGACGGCGGGTACTGTATACGTGGATCGGCGGCACGCGGCGCGACTGGCGCGGCAAAGGCTTCTTCCGCGCCCTCACGGAACAGCAGGAGCTCTGGGCGATCGAGCACGGCTTCGACGAGATCGTGGTCAAGACCAAGAACAAGTTCTACGACATGCGCGGCACGCTGGACCACCTCCGGTTCGAAGTGGTGCGTTACGAGCGAAACCTGAGCGACAACGCCGAGTCGAAGGTCTATCTCAGCAAAAAGCTTCTGCCCGACCTGGTCTCGACCCACCGCAGCAAGAAAGCCGTCGTCCAGAGCCCCGCCTAGCCAGCCGGGCGTTGAAACCTTTTTCCTTCGTCCACCGTCCAACCCTTCGCTGACATGTGTGCGCCACGCATACAGTTGGCACACACCGATATGACCCTGCGACCGGTCGAGTTCCACATCCTCCTGGCGCTGGCCGCCGACGAGCGTCATGGCTACGGCCTGCTGCAGGAGATCGCCAGCCTCACCGACGGCGAGCTGCAGCCCGAGCCGGGCACCCTGTACCGCGCCCTGCACCGGATGCTGAAGGACGGCTGGGTGGCCGAATCGGCCCGCCGTCCGGCGGCCGATCAGGACGACGAGCGGCGGCGGTACTACCGGCTGACGCCGGCGGGCCGTCGTGTGGCGTCGGGGGAGGCGGAGCGGCTGTGGCGGCTCGTCACCGTCGCCCGCGCGCACAGGTTGCTGCCCCGTGCGTGAAGGATCGCGCGTCGCCAAGGCGGACCGCCGTTTCGCGTGGTGGCTCGTCTGGTTGTATCCCCCGGCGTTCCGGCGCGACGTCGGCCTCGGCCTCGTCGACGCGCTCGACGATCGGATGCGCGCGCGCCGCGCGGCCGGCGTCCCGAGCGTTGGCGTCCGGTTGCCTGCGATCGCCGACACGCTGCGGAATGCGCCCATCGAGTGGGTCGCGACAGTGCGCGCGATTCGTCGGGTCCGGCAAAAGCCGGTCGGCTTTAGCCGAATTTCGCGAGGCCGAACCATGACCGATGCGCTGATGCAGGACGTCCGATACTCATTCCGTCTCTGGCGGCGGCGCCCGACCTTTGCCACCGTGGCGATCCTGACGCTCGCGCTCGGCGTCGGCGCCAACACGGCGATGTTCAGCATCGTCAACGCCGTGCTGCTGAGGCCGCTGCCGTACGCGCACGGCGATCGCATGGCCGTGCTCTGGGGCAGCACTCCGACGCGCCGCGAGGGGCTGCTGTCCTGGGACGAGTACCTGGCGTACCGTGAACAGCGCGAGTCGTTCGACGCGGTCGCGCTCTGGCTGGGCCAGAGCGTGAACCTCACCGCCGTCAGCGAGCCGCAGCGCATCGTCGGCGTCTTCGCTACCGGATCGTTCTTCGACGTGCTGGAAGTGAAGGCCGAACGAGGACGCCTCTTCAGCGAAGCGGAAGGCGCCGCCGGCACCGCCAAGCCGGTGGTGGTGATCTCGCATGCGTTCTGGCAGCGTCACTTCGCATCCGATCCCGAGGCGATCGGCGAGACGCTGACGCTCAACGGCATGCCGCTGACCGTGATCGGTGTCATGGCGGCGCCCTTCGACATGGCGAGCGTGCCGGTCGACGGCTGGTTGATCAACTACGACGTCTTCATACCGGCCGGTCTCTTTCCCGTGCCTGGTGGAATTGCGAAGGCCGGTCCCGCGATGCTCGGCATCACCCGATTGAAGGAGGGGGTCACGGTGACGGCCGCGAACGCGAATCTGGCCGTGGTCTCGAGCCGTCTCCTCGCAGCGGAGCCGAAGGCGCAGAAGGGACGCACCGCCGAGCTCGTGTCGGCGCACGAGAGCCTGGTCGGCGACGCGCGCACGCCGCTGTTCCTGCTCCTCGGCTCGGTCGGTGTCGTGCTGCTCATTGCCTGCGTGAACGTGAGCAACCTGCTCGTCGCGCGCGCCGTGGGGCGCCAGAAAGAGATCGCGCTGCGATCCGCGCTTGGTGCGAGCCGCTGGGCGGTGCTGCGTCAATTGACGGTCGAAGCGGCGCTGCTGGCGACCGTGTCGGCCGGCATCGGCCTCATCATCGGCCGCTGGTCGCTGCAGGGCCTCAGATCGGTGGCGCCGGCCGGAGTGTGGTGGCCCAACAGCCTGCCGCTCGATGGCCGCGTGCTGCTGTTCACGCTCGCGATCGCCGCCGCCGTCGCGCTGATCTGCAGCCTGGCGCCGGCCTTGCGGATCGCGCGGCCCGACCTGAGTCGCGTCCTTCAGGCGGGGCGGCGGACCAGCGGCAGCGCGCGCGTCACGCGCGATGTGCTCGTCGTCGCGGAGATCGCGTTGTCGGTGGCGCTCGTCGCCGTCGCCGGTTTGCTGATTCACAGCATGCTCGCGCTGCAGCGGGTCAGCGTCGGCTTCGACCCGTCGAACGTGTTCACGCTGCAGTTCCGGCTGCCTCAGGCCGAGTACGCAAGGCCAGAGGACGTCGCGCGATTCTTCCGTGACGCGATGACGCAGGTGCGGGCGGTGCCCGGCGTCGAGTCGGCGGCACTCGTCCGGCGCGTGCCGTTCAGCGGCAACTGGGGTGACACGCCGTTTACCGTCGAGGGCCGTCCGGTGCCCGCCGGCAGCGAGCCGCGGGCGGGGCAGAACATGATCACGCCCGACTATTTCCGTGCGATGCGCATTCCGGTCACGCGCGGCCGCGATTTCACCGACCGCGACGATCTGCAGGCGCCGCCCGTGACGATCGTCAACGAGACGCTCGCGCGGGCGACGTGGCCGGGCGAGGATCCGATCGGCAAGCAGGTCACGGTTCCCGAGATCCACCAGCCGCTCACCGTGGTCGGCGTCGTCGGCGACACGAAGCACCGGTCGTCATCCGAGACGGCGCAGCCGCAGCTATACCTGGCGCACTATCAGCTGCCGATGATCTTCAGCAGCCTGGTGGCGCGGACGACCGTGCCACCCTCCTCGCTCGTGAGCCAGGTGCGGCGCGCGATCTGGTCGGTCGACAAGGACCAGCCGGTCTGGTCGATCACCCCGCTCGACGCGCTCGTCGAGCAGTCGTATGGCGGGACGCGGTTTCTCGCGTCGCTGCTCGCAGGGTTTTCGGGGGTGGCGCTTTTTCTCGCCGCCGTGGGGATCTACGGCGTGATGTCGTACGCGGTGACTGAGCGGACGCACGAGATCGGCATTCGCATGGCGCTCGGCGCATCGGCCGATCGCGTGATGGCGGAGATCGTGCGGCGTGGCGCCTGGCTCACGGGCATCGCGCTGGCCGTGGGCGTGCCGGTGGCCATCGCGCTCGGGCGGTTCGCCCGCGGCGTCCTCTTCGGCGTCGAGCCGGCGGATCCCGCGACGCTCGGGGGCGCGGCGCTCGTGCTAAGCCTTGTGTCGCTGGCGGCGTGCTATCTGCCTGCCCGCCGCGCGTCGCGGGTCGACCCGGTCATCGCGCTCGCGGAGGAGTAGGGACGTTCGAGATCCGCCAGCACGCCGTGTTCGTAGGGCGGATCCCAGTCATTCGTCGTCTGTGCGATCTCGAACCACAGGTCCCACGCGCGATCGAGCTCGGCGTCCGTCATGTCGCCCAGATTCAGATCGTCGTCGCTCAGCATCGACATGGCTGCTTACACCTTCTCGGGAGGCTGTTCGGGCAAAAGCGCGCTGGCGAGGCGAACGGCCTCGTCATGCGCCTGACGCAGCGGCAGCGTGTCCAACTGCATCCGTCTGAACTCGTTGAGGTAGACCTCGGCCGCTCGTTGATACGCGTTCAAGCGGGCGCGATCGCTCTGTTGCAGGTCGTCCAGTTCCTGCGCCAGCGCAGCGACCACGGCCGCGCGGCTGGTGCCGGACCTGGCCGCACGCACACTCGGCCGCAGTGAGACGGCATCGACTTCGTCGCTGAGCTTCAGAATTCTATCGACATCTGTCGTCCATTCGATCTCGCGATCCGGATCGAGTTGCCGCGCCAACTCGCCGATGACGGCGTAGTCCTTGGCACGTCCGGTCTGCTTGAGGCGAATCAGCGCTTCACGATCGACGACGAGCAGACCGTCGTCGCAGCGCTGCTGAAACATCGGCGCGAGCGCGTCCGGCGGCACGCGCGGTGGTCGCGAGACGAAGTCACATCGAATTCGCCGTCCGGCGCCGTCGAAGAACTCGAAGTGGCTGGACCAGCCGCCCCGCAGCCATCGAGGATCCAGCGGCGCCGCGGGCCGGTGTCGCGCGCCGTGATCCGAAAGGACGGTCAAGATCCGATCGCAGGCGTCCGGAACGTCTCGGACAATCCAGTCGCCGTCCTTGCTCATGATCGCGAGCCTGTAATACACGACGGCCTGTCCCGAGGACAGCGCCGCGACGGGACCATGCGCATTGAATTCCCGCGTCAGCTCGAAATAGACATTTGCCACGCTAGTATCGCGTCTCAAACGTTCGCTGGCATTCGGCCGGCGATGCATCCCGTCTGGCGGCGTTGCTCATCGTTCGAATATTC
>JAYVYV010000106.1:0-4775 GCA_043783985.1 Acidobacteriota bacterium
GTCCGCGTCGGTCATGAGGAGTTGAAACGATGACCGCAGGCACTGACGTTCGTCTCTCCCGCCGGAAGTTCATCCAAGGCATCGTCGCGGCCGGCGCCGCGGCGTCCTCGTCCGCGTACTTGTTCCGCTCGACGACCGTGCATGGCCAGCCCGCGGCCGGCGCCGTCGAGCGCCTCGTCACGCTCCGCGTCAACGGCCAGGATCGGCGCGTCGACCTGATGCCGCAGGATACGCTCGCGATGGTGCTGCGCTACAAGCTGGGGCTCACCGGCACGAAGCTCGGCTGCGATCGCGCGGAGTGCGGCGCGTGCACCGTCCTCATCGACGATGTGCCGCACTACTCGTGCTCGGTGCTGGCGCATCGCGCGCGCGGCAAGAACATCGTCACCATCGAAGCGCTCGCCGATCCGGTGACGGGCAAGCTGCACCCCGTGCAGCAGGGCGTCATCGACGAGCAGGGTTTTCAGTGTGCGTTCTGCATGCCCGGCTTCGTCATGGCGACGACCGGCTATCTCAAGACCAATCCGAATCCCACGCGGCAGGAGCTGGCGCACGGCATTTCAGGCAACCTGTGCCGCTGCCAAGACTACGACAAGATTCTCACCGCGATGATGCGCGGCGCCGAGTTGATGCGAGGCTGACGTTATGACCAAGTTGATCGGCGAGAACTATACGACACCTGATTTAGTCGCGAAAGTCACCGGCCAGGCCAAGTACGCCGAAGACTACCGCGTCGACGGCATGCTGTTCTGCAAGCTGCTGCTCAGTCCCTATCCCCATGCGCGCATCAAGCGCGTCGACGCGAGCCAAGCGCTCGCGATGCCAGGTGTCAAGGGGATGCTCACTGCCGACGAGCTGCCGGCGCCGGCCGACGTCGTCACGGATCTCGGACAACGCCTCGCCGCGAACACCAAAGGCGAGAAAGCGCTGACCAACGAGCCGGTCTACCAGGGGGAACCGGTGCTCGCCATCGCCGCGGTCGACGAGCTCACGGCATCGGACGCGATTGAGAAGATCGAGATCGACTGGGAGCCGCTGCCGTTTGCGGTCGATCCTCTCGTGAGCCTGAGGCCTGACGGACCGAACGCCCGGCTCGAAGGCAACGTCTGGGGACGGCCGAAGCCAGCCTCGCCCGGCCAGCCGGTCGCTCCGCCGGCCATCGAGCAGCTGAAATGGACCGCCGCAGATTTTGCCGAGTACGACCAGGGGCGCCTGCCGATGGGCAAGACGCCGGACGAATGGACCTACGGTGATCTCGACGCCGGGTTCAAGAACGCGGCGCTCGTCCTCGACGAAACCTTCGTCACGCCGAACACCAGCCATCAAACGCTCGAGCCGCGCACGGCGATGGCCTACTGGCAGAACGGCAAGCTGTACCTCCACTGCTCGACTCAGAGTACCGTGCAGACCGTCGGGTCGGTCTCGCGCTGGCTGCATCTCGACCAGAAGGACATCGTCCTGATCAGCGCGTACACCGGCGGCGGGTTCGGCAGCAAGGCGACCGGCACCATCACCTCGATCATCCCGGCGCTGCTGTCGAAGAAACTGAACGCGCCGGTGATGATGCGCATCGACCGCGAGACGGAACACTCCATCGGCGGCGCGCGGCCGGCGATGCACGGACGCCTGAAGGTCGGCTTCGCGAAGGACGGCCGGATTACTGCGGTCGACATGTTCGTGGTCAACGAGAACGGCCCGTATGAGCCGGTCGGCGACACCGCGCAGTCGGGCCGGCAGGTGTCGCTCCTGTTTCAGCCGCCGGCGATGCGGTGGCGCGGCGTCTCAGTGCTCACCAACACGCCCCCGCGGCGCGCGCAGAGCCAGCCGGGAGGCATGCAGGGGATCACGCTCATCGAGCCGATCATCGCCAAGGCCGCGCGCAAGCTCGGCGTCGATCAGGTGGCGATCCACCGCGTCAACGCGCCGGAAGGCAAGGCGCAGTTCGGTCCAGCAAACGCGCGAGGCGAGCGCCCGCACGTGACCAGCGCGTTCGTCAAGGAGGCGCTCGATCGAGGCGCCGAGCTGTTCCGATGGGACGAGCGTCAGGCGCAGGGCGGCAAGCGACAGGGAGCCAAGGTTCGCGGCTACGGAGTCGCGACGAGCTCCTTCGTCGCCGGCTCGACCGGGTATGACGGCCTGTTCGTGATCAAGCCGGACGGAAGGATGTACATCCAGTCGGGCATCGGCAATCTCGGAACCGAGTCGATGATCGACTGCCATCGCGTCTCAGCCGAGATGGTCGGCATCCCGTGGGAGAAGGTGGATGTGACCTGGGGCCACACGGGCAAGAACTTGCCGTGGAGCTGCGTCTCCGGCGGCAGCCAGACGACCCACGCGCACACGCGCGCGGCGCACGCAGCCGGCGCCGACGCGATCAAAAAGCTGCAGGAGATTGCGGCCAAGACGCACGGCGGGACGCCCGATCATTACACGGTCGCGAACGAACGGGTGTCCGGACCCGGCGGCAGCATGACGCTGGCGCAGGCGGCGCAGAAGGCGATCGATCTCGGCGGCCGTTTCGACGGCCACGAGCTACCGGAGAACATCAACGCGTTCACGAAAGCGTCGGCGACCGCGCTCGCAGGTCAAGGGTTGATGGGCGTGGCGCGCGACGTCTATCCGCGCGACGGCGTCACCCATTCCTTCGTCGCCGGCTTCGCCGAGGTCGAGGTCGACGTCGAGACCGGCAAGTACCACATCGTCGACTACCTGGCGGTGGCCGACGTTGGCACGGTGATCCACCCGCATGCACTGGGCGGCCAGGTGCTCGGCCGGTCGATGCTCGGCATCGCCCACGCCATCGGGCAGCACTGGGTGTACGACCAGCGTTACGGGATCCCGCTGGCCAAGCGCTTCTATCAGAACAAGCCGCCGACGATTCTCGACGCGCCGCAGAAGATGGCGTGGGATGCGCTCAACATCCCGGATCCCGAGACGCCGGTCGGCGCGCGCGGTATCGGTGAGCCCCCGGTGGCCGCCGGTTGCTGCGCCGTGCTGAACGCCCTCGCCGACGCGCTCGGCGACGACGTGTTCAAACGCGCGCCGGTGATGGTCGGAACGCTGCTCGCCGCGCTGGAAGCGGGCAAGGCGGTCCAGGAACCATTGACGGCGCATATTTAAGAAATTGCATTTCCGGTGAGGAGGCCAGAGATATGAATCCAGAATGTGAGCTGCCGCCGCAACGGTTTCTCGTCACAAGGCGAGTTTACAGGATAGATCCTCGGCATCAGATCGAGCGTCACGCCGCGAGCGCATGAGGGCAATCGCCGAGTTGGCGCCCTCGTTGATACTGAAACACTGCGCCGCGACGTGGCTGCCATTCGCAGTGGATTCACTTGGCAGCCAGCACGCTCGAACTGGTCGCCATAATCAACCAGTACTTCTTCGCCGTGCGTTGCTCTCCGACTGAACGTCGGCTTCATGGCTACACCACTCGTCGGGTTCGCCGGGTCGCCAAGATTCGTCGCCTCCGGTAACGTCACCGTGGGTAGCATCGTCGGCCGGCGTTCTCAAGAAGAGGCTTACGCGATGTGCGCGCCGGTCGTCTCGACGTAGACCGCGTAGAGCGACTGGCTGCCGGCGATGAACAGGCGGTTGCGCTTTGCGCCGCCGAAGCAGATATTGGCGCAGGTCTCCGGCATCCGGATCATCCCGATGCGCTCGCCGTTGGGCGCGATCACCTGCACGCCCGGCCGCGCGCCCGCCCAGATGTTGCCGTCGGCGTCACAGCGGATGCCGTCGGCCGCTGACGGCGCGCCGGTGCCCGGGATGTCGAGCTGAACGAACCGTTTGCCGTTGCGGATGGTTTTTCCGTCGACGTCCCAGATCGTGATGTCGCGCGACGCGCCGGTGTCGGCGAGGTAGAGCTTCTTGTAGTCCGGCGAGAAGCACAGCCCGTTGGGCTGCACCGGCTGATCGGTCACCTTTTCGATCTGCCCGCTCTTGCCGTCCACGCGGTAGACCGCCTCCTTGGTTTCCGACTCGCTCTTGAACCCTTCGTAGTTGCCGCGGATGCCGTAGATCGGATCGGTGAACCAGATGCCGCCGTCCGGGTGGACAACGATGTCGTTCGGCGAGTTGAGGCGCTTGCCGAGGAACGTGTCGGCGATCACCGAGACCGTGCCGTTCGGCTCGTAGCGCACGACGCGGCGCCCGCCGTGCTCGCACGAAAGCTGCCGTCCCTCGTAGTCGAAGGTGTTGCCGTTGCTGTTGCCCGACGGGCTGCGGAACACGGTGACGCGGCCGTCGTCTTCAATCCAGCGCATCTGCACGTTGTTCGGCGCGTCGCTCCAGACCAGATAGCGGCCGACGCCGTTCCACGCCGGCCCTTCGGCCCACAGCGTGCCAGTGTAGAGCCGTTTGATCGGGGTGCTGCCGACCATGTATTTCCGGAAGCGCGGGTCCAACGCGACGACGTCGGGATCGGGATACTGGAGCGGCGTCTGTCCAGACCAGTCGCGCGGCGCGGGGACGGGCGACGGCGGCTGCGGCGCGACGGCCTGCGCGACGCCGGCGAATGCGGCGCCGAGAAACGAGCGGCGGTTCAAATCCATGCGGGCAATATAATCTCTTTTCGCCATGGACGAGCCGCTGATTCGCGACGTCTCAGATACCGCTCGCTGGATGGCGGTGTACCGCGCGCGCGAGAGCGAACGCGAGGATGCGGTCTTCCGCGACCCGTTCGCGCGGGCGCTCGCGGGCGAGCGCGGCGAGCAGATCGCCAGGGCGCTGGCCTTCGGCGACGACAACGCCTGGTCGTTCGTCGCGCGCACCTG
>JAYVYV010000107.1:0-13164 GCA_043783985.1 Acidobacteriota bacterium
CACACAGAAGGACCGCGCCGGCCTGCGGCTGCTCCCGATGTCGGAAGTGATGATTCAGGAGGTCAAGGTCGTCACCACCGGCTTCGCGCCCGAGTTCGGGCAGACGATGGGGATGGTCTACAACGCGGTGACGCCGTCGGGCACGAACCGGTTGCACGCCGACGGCGGCTATCTGTTCCGCCGCAAGCCGTTCAGCGCCTTCCCCTTCTTCTTCGGCTGCACCGCGATCGCGTCCACTTGCGGCCCGCCCGCGGCCGGTGCCGTGCGCCCCGATACGAAGGTCGACACCGGCACGGCCACCTTCGGCGGCCCGCTCGCGAAGAACAAGGCGTTCTTCTACGTCGGCTGGGAGCAGACGCGCCGCGACCTGTCCTCCAACAGCCCGATCACGATTACCAGCGCGAACGCCGCCGCGCTCAATCTGAAGGCGCAGCCGGCCTTTGTGCCGAACGTGCAGACGGCGAAGTTCTTCATCGCGAAGACCGACGTGCAGCTGAACCGCGCCAACCGCGCGACCGTCCGCTGGATCCGGTTCCACAACGACGCGCCCTACAACAGCGGCGGCAACCTCGTCTCGCTCGAGCAGGCGACCGACTTCCTCGACGCCATGGACTCGGTCGGCGGCCAGGTCATCACGACGATGGGCTCGAGCAGGCTGAACGAGTTCCGTCTGCAGTACGCCCATCGCCATCAGGGCTCGCTGCGCAACGGCGATTCGGGCACCGGCCCGGCGGTCACGGTCACCGGCGTCGCCAGCTTCGGCAGCCCGCGCAGCACCACGGGCCAGGGCAGCGAAGGCTTCGACTTCAAGCAGAACATCACGCAGGTCATCGACAACTTCACCTACATTCGCGCGGCGCACAGCTACAAGTTCGGCGTCGACTACCAGCGCATCCACGACGAGCGGATCGCGGCGCCTCAGTTCCTCTACACCTTCCCTTCGATCAACGCGTACCTGTCGGCCAAGGCGGGCACGAATCCGTTCACATATTCGTCGATGACGCAGATCACCGGCGATCTGAACTTCGCGATGGACACGAGCACCTACAGCACGTTCGTCCAGGACGACTGGCAGATTGCGCCGACGGTGAAGGTCCTCTACGGCGTGCGTTACGACCTGTATCAGTATCCGGATGGGCTCGCGAGCGCGCCGCTCACGCAGACCCGCCAGTTCAAGATCGACAAGAACAACATCGGTCCGCGCGCGGGCATCGCGTGGGCGGTGACCCCGAAGACAGCCGTGCGCGCCAGCGTCGGCATCATGTACGACCAGCCGATCCTCGGCGGGTACGAACAGGCGCTGCAGCTGAGCGGATCGCCGAAAGCTCCCGCGTATACCTTCAACGGAACCGCCGCCGGCGCTCCCGCGTTCCCGAATCCGGCAGGCACGGGCACGCTCGCGATCCAGTCGCCGTGGGCCGTGTCGTCCGACTTCCAGGTCGCGCGCACCAAGCAGGCGAACATCCAGCTCGAACAGGCGTTCGGCCGCGACTTCACCGCGTCGGTGGGATTCATCTACGCCAATGGCGACAATCTGCCCGTCGTCACCGACATCAACCTCGGCACGCCGACCGGCGCGCTGGCCGACGGCCGCCCGGTGTACGGCGCGAGCCGCGTGGATGCGCGGTTCAACCGGATCCTGGAAGTGCAGTCGATCGGCGACTCGACGTTCAAGGGGCTGACGCTGCAGGCGTCCAAGCGCCTCGCCGCGGGCCTGACCTTCAACGTCCAGTACGTGACGGGCAAGGGGATCGACAACGCGCCGCTGCTGGGGCAGCTCACGGTGCAGTCCGAGCAAGGCCGGTCCGACCCGAGCAACCTGAATCGCGACAAGGGGCCGAACCCGCTCGATATGCGCCACAATCTGTCTGGCAACATCGTCTATACGTCGATCAACCGGTCGTCGAATCCGGTGGTTCGTGCGCTTCTTGACGGCAACCAGATCGGCGTCTTGCTGCAGCTGAACAGCAGCCTGCCGGTGAATATCCGGTCGAACAGGGATCTGAACGGCGACGGCGTGTCCAGCGATCGGCCGCTGGATGTCGCCCGCAACTCGCTCTACCTGCCGAACCGGTACAACGTCGACATGCGCTACACCCGCATGATCCCGCTCGCGGGGTTCGTGCGCGCCGAGGTCATCGCCGAGATGAAGAACGCCTTCAACACCGAACAGATGTCCGGCTTCAACTCCGTCGTGACGACCGACGCGGCGGGCAATCCGACGGTGGCGATTCCGGCTGACGGGTACGGATTCCCCAGCGCGACCGGTTACGAGCAGCGCAAGTTCCAGCTGGGGTTCAAGGTCCGCTTCTAAGATCCTAACGAACGTCAGGGCTGAGGGCTTAGGGCTTAGGGCTTAGGGCTGACGGTTTGGGGCTGAACGGGAGCCCTGAGCCCTTAGCTCTGAGCCCGTTCCATTATGATCGACACATGAAGCGCTTCGTCGTCTCGGCATTCATCCTCCTCGCCGCGCTTTCGACGATTCCGGCCGCCCAAATGCGCGTCGTGCCGCTCGACGACGAGCAGGGACATGTCGCACTCGGCCTCGTGCTGCGCCATCTCGCGAACACCGGCATCTTCCTGCACACCACGGCGCACCCAGACGACGAGAACAACGGTCTGCTGGTGATGCTGAACCGAGGACAGGGGTATCGCACGGCGCTGGCGACCGCGACCCGCGGCAACGGCGGACAGAACGAGATCGGCCCCGAGATCTTCGAGGCGCTCGGCGTCCTGCGCACGGGCGAGCTGGCGGCGCTCCACCGCTTCGACGGCGCGGAGCAGTACTTCACCCGCGCGGTGGACTTCGGTTATTCCTTCGGCATCGACGAGACGTTCGAGAAGTGGGGACGGGACGAGATCGCCGCCGATTACGTGCGGCTGATCCGCATGATCCGACCCGACGTGATCATCACCCTGCCGCCGACGGGGAACGCGGGCGGCCAGCATCACATGGCGTCCGCGGTGATCACCCGAGACGCGTACAAGCTCGCCGGCGATCCGACGAAGTTCCCCGAGCAGATCAGAGAGGGTCTGCGCGCGTGGCAGCCGAAGAAGCTGTATCACCTCGCCGCCTTCGGATTTCCCGGAGAGCCGCCGGTCACGGGACGGGTCACACGGATCAACTCGGGCGTGTACGACCCGCTGCTGGGCAAGACCTATAACGAGATCGGCACCGAAGCGCGCAGCATGCACAAATGCCAGGGCATGGGGCAGCTCCTGTCGCTGCCGGCACCGTCGCAAACGGCCACCTACCAGCTCGATGAGACGACGCTCCCGGCGCAGATGCAGAAGGACGAGACGTCGCTCTTCGACGGCGTGGACAGCAGCGTGCTCAGCCTGGCCCGATTTGCCGGCGCGCGCGCGCCAAAAGGCCTCACCGATGGGCTGACGGCCATCGTCAACGCGACGCAGTCCGCGCAAAGGACCTTCGACACGGTATCAGACGAGGCGACGGTGAAGCCGCTGCAGGACGGGCTGCTCGCCGTCCGCGTGCTCCGCCGCGAGCTGCGCTCGATGGCGATCGACGAGGCCGGCAAGTACGAGATCGACTTCCGGCTGCGCCAGAAGGAAGGCGAATTCCAGCAGGCGATCGCGCTCGCGCACGGCATCAAGATCGAAGCGCTCGCCGACGACGGCGTGGTCGTTCCCGGCCAGCCGGTGAAGGTGAACGTCATCGTCGCGAACCGCGGCGCGGGCGAGGTGGCGATCAAGAGCGTGAAGTTCGACGGATTCGACCCTTCGACAGGCTCGGGGCAGGAGTCCGCGTGCACGATGACGGCGTTCAGCGGCGGCAACTTCTTCTTTCCCGGCGCCAACCGGCGGCGCGCCGCCCCTGAGCCGGCCATGCCGAGCGTGCGGAAGGATCAGGTCGCGCACTGCGAGCCGACGCTCACCGTTCCAGCCGCCGCGCGCGTGAGCGAGCCGTACTGGCACCGCAAAGGCGAAGACGGCCGGTACACGTTCGACGCCGACGCGCCGTTCGGCCTGCCGATGCGGCCGACGCCCTTCTACGTGCAGGTGACGCTGGCGCTGCCAGGCGGCGAAGAAGTGATTCAGGGGCTGCCCGTGCAGCACCGCTACGAGGGCGACATCTTCAGCGGCGAGAAGCGCACCGATCTGCTGGTGGTTCCGGCGTTCTCGGTCCGGGTGACGCCGCAGGTGGCGATTGTCCCGGAGTCGTCGATCCGGACGAGGCGTCCCCGTGCGGCGACCGTGGCGGGGCGCGGGGCCCGTCCTGCGACGGCGCGGCCGGCCGGCGGCGCGCCGACGCCGGAGCGCGAAGTTCGCGTCACGGTGCTCAACGACACCACCGGCGCCGCCGACACGTCGGTGACGCTCGAGCTGCCGCATGGATGGAGAGCCACGCCTGGCGTGCAGCCGGTAAAGTTCTCGCGGTCCGACGAGTCGCAGACCGTGCGCTTCCTGGTCACACCCGCGCCGAGCGTCAACGCCGGCGAGTTCCACGTGAAGGCGATTGCGTCGTCGGGCGGGAAGACCTACGACCGCGGTTTTCAGGTCATCGAGTACCCGCACATCAAGCGGTACCACATCTACGACACCGCGGAGGCGACGTTGAAGGTCATCAACGTGCGGACGCCGGCGGATCTGCGGATCGGCTACGTGATGGGCGTCGGCGATCAGGTGCCGGCGGCGATCGAGCAGCTCGGCGCGAACGTGCAGCTGCTCAGCGCCGAGGATCTCGCCTGGGGCGATCTCTCACGCTTCACCGCCATCGTCACCGGCGTGCGCGCGTACGAGCGGCGCGACGACCTGCGCGCGAACAACAGCCGGCTGCTCGAGTACGTCTTCAAGGGCGGCACGATGATCGTGCAGTACAACAAGTTCGAGTTCAACGACGCGCAGTACGGGCCGTACCCGGCGAAGGTCAGCTCGAATCGCGTGACCGACGAGAACGCCGCCGTCCAGACCGTCGCCGCCCACAGCCGTCTGCTGACGACGCCGAACGAGATCGGCGAGGCGGCGTGGAAGAACTGGGTGCAGGAACGCGGTACCTACTTCCTCGCGGAGGACAAGGATTCGCGCTACCACGACGTGCTGCAGATGGAAGACAACTTCCCTTACAACAAGGGGATGAAGACCGGCGCGCTCGTCGAGGCGACCTACGGCAAGGGGCGGTGGGTGTATGTCGGACTGGGGCTGTGGCGGCAGCTGCCCGTGGGGACCGACGGCGCGTATCAGATCCTCGCCAACCTGATTTCGCTCGGCAAGAGCGCCTCGCGGTGAGATTCAGATGGCAGAGTTCAGATTTCAGATTCAGGATTACAATCCCCAATCAATCTGAAATCTGAACTCCTAAATCTGAAATCTCATGGAAGTCCCCCTCTCTCCCCTCGAGTTTGCCCGCCGCACCAGAGCGCTCTACGGGGGCCGTGAAGCCGTCGTCGACGGCGCGCTTCGCCTCACCTACGCGCAGTTCTTCGACCGCTGCGACCGGTTCGCCGCCGCGCTGCAGAGCCTTGGCGTGACGGCGGGCGACCGTGTCGCCTACATCGCGCCGAACACCCACGCGCAGCTCGAGTCGTTCTACGCCGTGCCGCAGATCGGCGCGGTCCTAGTGCCGATCAACTACCGCCTGAGCCCTGAAGAATTCACCTACATCATCACGCACTCGGGCGCGACGGTGGTGTGCGCGCACCGGGATTTCCTCGATTGTCTCGAGACGATCAAGCCGCAGCTCCCCGGCGTCCGGCATTTCATCGCGCTCGAGGGTCGGCGCGAGGGCTTTCTCGACTACGAGACGCTGGTCAACGGCGCGTCGCCGGATTTCGTGAAGCCCGAGATCGGGGAGCGCGATCTGCTGACGATCAACTACACGAGCGGCACCACATCGCGCCCCAAGGGCGTGATGATCACGCACCGCAACGCCTACATGAACATCGTCGGCACGTTGCTCCACCTGCCGATGCGGCTGACCGATCGGTACCTCTGGACGCTGCCGATGTTCCACGCGAACGGCTGGACGTTCGTGTGGACGGTGACGGCTGTCGGAGCCGCACATGTCTGCCTCCCGAAGGTCGATCCCGTGAAGATGTTCGAGCTGATCGAGACGGAGCGTGTGTCGATGCTCTGCGCCGCGCCGACGGTGTTGATCGGCATCGCGAGCGCGCCGCTGGAGGTACGGGCGAACGCGCCGACAGGGGTTCGCGTCGTGACGGCGGGCGCGCCGCCGGCGGCCGCCACGATCGAGCGCATCGAGGGCGAGCTCGGGTGGACCATCACCCACGTCTACGGGCTCACGGAAACCGCGCCGTTCATCACCGTCTGCGAGCCGCGGCCGGAGCACGACGCCCTCTCGCCGGGCGAGCGCGCCATCGTCAAGGCGCGGCAGGGCGTGGAGCTGATCACCTCGGGCCACCTGCGCGTGGTCGACGACGAGGATCGGGACGTGCCGCACGACGGCATGACCGTCGGCGAGATCACCGTGCGGGGCAATGTCGTGATGGAGGGGTACTACAACGATCCCGAGGCGACGGCCGTCGCCCTGCGCGGCGGCTATTTCCACAGCGGCGACGCGGCGGTCGTGCATCCGGACGGCTACGTCGACATCCGCGACCGGCTCAAGGATGTGATCATCAGCGGCGGCGAGAACATTTCGTCGGTCGAGGTCGAAGGGGTGCTGCTGCGTCACGCGGCCGTGCAGGAGGCGGCGGTCGTCGGGATGCCCGACACGAAGTGGGGCGAGGCGCCGCACGCGTTCATCGTCCTCAGACCGGGCGCGGAGGCGATGCCGGAAGAACTGCGGGCGTTCACGCGCGAGCACCTCGCGCACTTCAAGTGCCCGCACAGCTTCACCTTTGTTGCGGACTTGCCGAAGACGGCGACCGGCAAGATCCAGAAGTTCGTCCTGCGCGGGCGCAAGTCGGCGATCGCCGCGCAGTAGACCGCGAAAGAAGAAACCGCAGAGCACGCAAAGATCGCAGAGAGAAGAGGTTCTTCGCGTTCTAGCAACCGATAGCCCCCGCCTGGCGTGAATACCACAATACCAACAATAACTAGTATTATTGTATCATACCCACATGGGTGTCGGAACGCCGGCAGGGGTCGCGGTCAAAGTGGCCGACGCGGTGTGGGTAGCTGCTGCGTTGCTGCATCGTGAACGTCCGAAATCGTCCGACTTCGCCCTTCAGGAAATTGTCGACCGCGTGCAGGACGAATCGAGGCTCGGCTCATTTCAGCGACCGACCGTGTATACCCACGTCACGCAACACTGCGTCGCCAACGTGCCTCCGAGCTCAGGAAAATATCGGATGCTGTTCGAGACGGCGAAAGGACGCCGCCGCTTGTTCAGAGCTGGCGATCCGCATGATCTGAGCCGGGCCGGAAAGATCCTTCCTGACGCACGCGGGCTGCCTCCTGAATTCCGCAACCTCCTCGACTGGTATCACTCGGACTATGCGAGGCCGCGGTCACTGAAGCAGCGAATCAAGGACGATCCCATCCTTGCCATGCGCGGTTTGGGGAAAGAAATCTGGGCCGACGTCGATGCGGACGAATATGTTCGGCAATTGCGCGAGGACTGGGAATGAGCCTCGTGTTCTGGGACACGAACCTCTTCATCTACTATCTCGAAGACCGAGGGCCGCGAGCGGATCAGGTCGAACGCATCCGCGAACGCATGATCGAGCGCAACGATCAACTCGTCACGTCGTGTCTGACGCTCGCGGAAGTTCTCGTCAAACCCCAGAACGATCAGCGGCCAGACCTCGTTGCCACCTATGAACGCGTGCTCACCGAGAGTGCGCGGCTGATCCCGTTCGACCGGAGCGCTGCGATGAAATATGCCATCGTCCGGCACGATCGACGAATCAATGCGCCCGACGCCATCCAGCTGGCCTGCGCCGCGCATGCTGGAGTCGATCTCTTCATCACGAACGACGACCGCCTGAGTCGGGCGGTCGTGCCGGGCATTCAGTTCATCACCTCGCTCGATCGGGCGTTTCTCTGAACACGGCGATAGGAGCCGCGGAGCGCGCTGGGAACGCAGAGCCATGCTTTCTCGGTGAGCTCTGCGACCTCTGCGGTTGAGGATCTCGCTCGGCTAACGCCTTCGCGCTACGCGTGTCGCTTCGGCCGGCTCAGCCAGCGGAAGAAGAGGATCACGAGCACCGCGGGGATCAGCGGCGCCCACCAGGCGGTCAGGCCAAAGGCGCCGAGCGCGTGCGATCCCAGCTTCACGAAGAGCATGATGGCGCCGGCCCAGGCGAAGCCGCTGACGAGGTTCAGCGCGCTGAACTTGAGCGGCCGCACGTTCGCGTAGGCGCACGCGATCGGGATCGCCGTGCGCAGTCCCGGCAGGAAACGGCCGGAGAGCACCATCAGCGCTTCGTGCGCGTGGACGTGCGCGCCGACGGAGTCGCGATACTGTGCGAGCTTCGGGAACCGGTCGAGCCAGTGGATGCGGCCGCGCAGCAGGTAGAACCACATCTGATCGCCTAGCGATCCGCCGATCGCGCCGGCGCACCAGACGCCGACCCAGTTCAGCTTGCCGACCATCGCGTCCGCGCACGCCTTGCTGTAGTAGATCTCGCCCTCGAGGACGGCGAACAGGGCGATGGTGAGGTAGGGGAGCACTCAGGCGTGTTCCAGCACGCCCCGTACCACACGCGCCACGCGCGCGATCTGATCGCGGCCCAGACCGGCGTGCACGGGAATCTGCATCGCCTGAGCGGCGCGCCTGGCGCCGTCGGCTTCGGCCGTCACCGTGCCGAACAGCTCCATGTCCGGGGGCACGTCCACGTGCAGCGTTTCGATGTCGATGCCGCGCCGGACGCAGCGGACCACGAGCTCGTCGCGCTGCGGACCTTCGGGTCCGATCACGCAGTACTGGTAGTAGACGTGCGCGCGATCGGAAGGCGCCAGCGGCAGCTGGATCCCCGGAATGCCGGCCAGCGTGCGGTTCATGTACGCCGCGTTGGCCTGCGCCCGGGCGGTCCACTCGTCGAGATGCTTCAGCGCCTCGAGCCCGATCACGGCCTGCACGTTGGGAAAGCGCTCCGTGTACTGCTCGGGCAGCGGGTGCAGCGACCGGATTTTTTCCCAGAAGAACACGTCGGGGTTGGCGTCGATGAGCGCCGACACCCACAGGACGGGAAAGAGCGAGATCGAAAACACCCACGGCTTCATGAAAATCCGCTGAAGCCGGCCCATCAGCAGACGCTCGGTCACCCGTTTGCCGCTCGGCCACGGGAGCGCGTCGACCTGCCGCCGCACCGCCGCGGCGATGGCGGGGTCGTTCACCAGCGCCAGGCCGCCGCCGTAGCAGTTCAAGGGCTTGAGCGTCTGGAAACTGAACAGCGCGCCGCTCCCGAAGGTGCCGACCGGTTTGCCCTTGTAGGTGGCGCCCAGCGCGTGCGCGCAGTCCTCGAGGACGACCAGGTTGTGGCGCGCCGCGATCTCGAGCAGGCGATCCATGTCGCACGGCAGGCCGTACAGGTGAGTCGGGACGATCGCCCGCGTCCTGTCGGTGATCAGCCGCTCGACCGAGTCGGGGTCCATGTTGAACGTCTTCGGATCGACGTCGGCGAAGACGACCGTGAGTCCGGCGACGCGCGCGAGCTCCGGCACGACCCAGAACGTCAGCGACGGAAAGATGATCTCGGATCCGGCCGGGAGGTCGAGCGCCTTCAGCATGTAGTAGAAGGCGATGCGGCCGTAGGCCGCCGCGATCGCGTGCGCCGGCCCGAGCCCGTGGCGGGCAGCGAACGCGGCTTCGAACTCGGCTATCTGGGGGCCCTGGATGAACTCGCCGCGGGCCTTGCAGCCCGCGACGAGCTCTTCGGTTATCGGAAGGACTCGCGCGCCATAGCGCGAGATCGCCGTCAGCATGCGACGGGACGGGAGATGTCGGCGATCTCCCCGCGCGCGTGCCGCGCGTTGACGCGGCGGTCCATCCGGCCGACCCATTCGCGGATCGCGCCGTTCTGGATCTTCAGGAAGTTGGCGAGATACGACGGCCGCATGTAGAAGCGCTTGTAGGCCGCGCCGAGCAGGAAGCGCAGCTCGCGATCGGTCAGGTTCGGGTGCTTGAACGTCGGCGTGAAGCCGTCGTACTTTTCCCAGTCCGTTTCGGTGAGCAGCGGCTCGAGCTGCTTGAACATCGGCGTGCCCGGGTACGGCGTCAGCATCTTGAACTGCGCGAAGGTCGATCCGAGATCGGTGGCGTAGTCGATCGTCGCCGCCACCGAGTTCCAGTCGTCCTGGAGGAAGCCGAGCACGTAGAACGCCGCGGTCACGATCCCGAGCTTGCGGCAGTGCTCGATGATCTCGCGCTGGTGGCTCTGTGGAATCGGCCGCCGGCCCGATTTCTTGAGCGTGGCCGGGTCGAGCGACTCGACCCCGAAGCTCATCGCGCGGAAGCCCGCCGCGTGCAGTCGGTCCAGCAGGTCCACGTCGAGCCGGTCGAGCCTCGTCTCTGCTTCGAACGTCAGGGTCAACCCGCGCCGCGTGATCTCGTCGCACAGTTCGACGACGCGCTCGCGCTGCTCGGTGAACAGCGGATCGCGGAAGATGACGTACGGCCGCGACACCTGATCGCACAGCCGCTCCATCTCGTCGACAATGTTGGCGATCGAGCGCATCCGATAGCCCGCGAGGATGCGGTGCGGGCAGTAGGTGCAGAACTCCGGGCAGCCGCGGCTCGCGAGCAGCGGGTAGCCGCCGCCGACCGGACGGGTGAAGAACTTGAAGCCCATCTTCGAGCGATCCTCGGTGACCAGATCCCAGCGCGGGAACGGCAGCGAATCGAGGTCGTCGATCTGCTCGCTGATGGTGTTGCCCTGCGGAATGATGCCCTGCGCCAGCCGCATCACCGCCGCTTCCGGCTCGCCGTTGAGGATGAAGTCGCAGTGCCCGTCGAACAGCTCCGGCATCTTCGACGCCGTGATGCCGATGAAGCCGACCTTGACCCCCTTGGCGCGCATGCGATCAGCCCACGCGGTCTCGTTCTTGTGATCGACCAACGACGACAGCACCAGTGCGACGTCGCCGGTGATCTCTTCGCCGCGCGTCCACTTCACTTCGTGCCCGGCGCGCGACAGGATGGCCGCGATGTAGGCCATGTGCACGCTCGGGACGTCGTGGAACTTCTTCTTGAGATACGCCATCACCGCCGTGACGCGCGAGAACGGATCGAGCCGCGATCCGTAGCCACCGACGACCGTGTCCTTGCTGACAAACCCGCGATGGGACTTCAGATCTGCGAGAACGACCCGCATCGAATCACCTCAACATGCAAACCGCGCCTACGTCCGGATGGAAACAGCATCAGGCCGAGGGCGGAGGGCCGCGAGGCGACCGCGGCGAGAACGCGCGGCTGCGAGGCTGGAGATCGAGGGAACCGATGATTTCGAGCGGGCGGAGCGTCGGGATCGGCGAGTCGTCGGCGCCGGTGCCGGCGACGGGCGAGTCGTTCTGAATCGCGGCGATTTCGCTGCCGAGATCGGCGTGCGCGCCGCGGCGGATGCGCGCGGCGATGTCCTGGAGGCCGGCGAGCGCGTGGCTGGACGGCTTCTTGAGCGGCCCCCCGAACGATCGCGGATGGTGGGACAGCTTGCGGGTCACAGGAGCCTGCGGATCGCAGATCGGTCCCGACGCGCGGCGCGGCGCCGCGTCGGCAACATTGACAGACAGCAGCGACAGCAGCGCGAGGCTGCCCGCCACGGTCAAATCACGGAGAGGCGATGCAGTAAATCGCATGTAACCCGGCAGAGGTCTCGTTGGGAGCGCTTCACTATCCCACAGGCGAGGGCCTGACGCAACCGCCAAGGCCTCGCACGGTCACTTATAATGGCGTGATTTTGAGAATTTTCATCAACCTGCGCAATTTCTTCGCCTGGTCATCGGCGGGCCGCTGCGGATGCCCGGCCGCGGGCGCGTGCTTCTGGCCGGCGACGCGGCGGGTTTGTCAACGCGGCCACCGCCGAAGGGATCCACTTTGCGATGGTGTCGGGGAGCTTGCCCCGCGGACGATCGGGACCGCCCGGACATCGCGAGCGTGGCGCCGTGCGACCGCCGGGCGTGTAACGACGAAATTGGCGTCGACCTACGAGATTCGGTACGGATCCAGCGCTTCCTGTTCGCCGATCCGCGCAGAATTGCACGATTGGTCGATGGCGCGGAGCGTGAAGGCGTCCTCAGGCGGCTGATTCTCGAGTTCGTCGCCGGTCATTCGCGGATACCATGATCTGCGGCGCCGGATGCGGACGCCCTCGCCGTTGATTTTACTTTCGTATCTCCGGGACTGTCTAAGGTTCTGATAATGGCCGCCAGCGCAGATCGTCAAATCGAGCATCTCCTCCGGCGCGCCGGCTTCGGCGCGCGCCCCGACGAGCTCACCACCTTCGGTGCGCTGTCGATCAGCGCCGCGGTCAGCGCGCTGGTCAACTACGAGTCGGTTCCGGACACGGTCGACAGCAAGATCGGGACACCGGGCTACCTCAACACCACGGTCAACGGACTGTTCCTGCCGCAGGGCAACATCAATCACGCGCGGCAGCGCTGGCTGTTCCGGATGGTGCATACCGACCGGCCGCTCCAGGAGAAGATGACGCTCTTCTGGCACAACCACTTCGCCACCGGCTACACCAAGATCGCCGGCGCGCTCGGCGCGGCCGAAGCGGCGCGCTACCTCGCGGCGAAGTCGTCGGAGGATCCCGGACAGGTGCGCGGCCAGATCGAGATGCTGCGCGACAGCGCGCTCGGCAGCTTCAAGGACATCCTGCTGGCGATCGCGAAAGATACCGCGATGCTGGTGTGGCTCGACGGCCGAGACAACAAGAAGGCGCAGCCCCAGGAGAACTTCGGCCGCGAGATCATGGAGCTGTTCACGGTGGGCGTCGGCAACTACACCGAGGCCGACGTCTACGCCGCGGCGCGCGTGTTCACCGGCTGGAACCTGCAGCGCTCCGGCACCGCGGCGGACGGATCGCAGCGCTACGAGTTCGTCTACAACGCTAACCAGCACGAACCCACCGCCAAGACGTTCAGCTTCGCGATCTATCCCGACGGCGGCAGGACGATTCCGGCGCGCTCGGCGGCCGACGGCATGCAGGACGGCATCGACTTCATCAACGGCCTCGCGGCGCACCCGAACACCGCGCGCTATCTCGCCACCAAGCTGTACCGCTTCTTCGTCAACGAGTT
>JAYVYV010000108.1:0-13108 GCA_043783985.1 Acidobacteriota bacterium
GCGCCAGCCGATGAACAGCACGGCCAGGATGAGGATCAGGCTGCAGCCGATCGTCAGCTTCTGCCCGGCGGTGCCGAGCGCGGCCGCGTTCTTCTTCGACTTGTCGCGTTCCGCGGCGAGGAGGTTGATGCGAATCATCGGTCGCCCGTCTTTCTGAGGGCGAGGCCCACCGCGACGGCGGCCGTGGCGCTCAGGCCTTCCGGATCGCTGATCCCGAGCTTCGCCGGCTCGAACGAGATGGTTTTGAACGGGTCGAACACCTCGACGGCGGTGTTGAAGCGCTCCTGCAGCGACGCGATGAATCCGTCGACGCGCGAGGCGCCGCCGCTCACGACGATTCGGTCGATCCGATCGGACGACGCGGTCGCCTTGAAGAAGTCGAACGTCTTCTGAATCTCGAGCAGCACGTTCTCCGTCATCGCGTGCAGCACCGGCTGGACCTCCTCGAACGTCATGCCCTCCACCGGCAGCCCCCGCTTGACCTGTTCGGCGCTCTCGTACGGGAGATTCAGCTCTTTCTGTACGGCCTCGGTGTAGGAATTGCCGCCCATCGAGATGTCGCGGGTGAAGACCGACTGCTCGCCCGTGATGATGTTGATGTTGATCGCGCTCGCGCCGGCGTTCAGCAGGACGATCACGGCCTCGGGCTCGAGCCCGTAGTTCACCTCGTAGGCGTTCTGCAGCGCGAAAGCGTCGACGTCCACGATCACCGGCACCCGTCCCGCCTGGGAAATCACCCCCGTGTAGTCGGCAATCTTTTCCTTCTTCGCCGCGACGAGCAGGACGTCCATCGTCCCTGTGGATTCCGCGCCGGTGCCCGCGTTGAGAATCTGGTAGTCGAGGTTGACGTCCTGGATGTCGAACGGGATGTATTGCTCCGCTTCCCAGTAGATCGACTCGGCCAGCTCCGTTTCCGTCATCACGGGCAGGTTGATTTTCTTGACGATGACGGCGTTGCCCGACAGCGAGGCGGCCACTTCCTTGGTCTTGAACGCTTTGTTTTCGAACACACGTCGGATCGCGTCGGCGACCGCGGCGCCGTCGATGATCGCGCCGTCGACGATGCTGTCGGGCGGCACGGCCTCAATGGCGAACGCGACCACCTTGAAACCTTTGCCCGACGCTTTCAGCTCGACGGCCTTCACGGCGCTCGATCCGATGTCGAGGCCGACGACCGCTTTCGATTTCCCGAACCCAAACACGGTAATGTCCTAACTCAGATGATCAGCTGACGTTTCGCAAGGCTGATACCAGACTCGGCCGCGACCGATCCGTCGATTTCTGGCGTTTACGCGCGAAAACTGCCATTGGGCGGAGTCCCGAAGTGGTTCGTTGATTACATTTACGTCGGCGGATTACAGATCAGGCGCGTTGAAATCAACCTCGCCGGTCTGACTTATCGGCCTGAGGCCGGCCGCGCATCAGAGGCACGCACCACCCTTGACAGTGCCCAGAAAGGCCGGTATGATTTGGGTTTACCGTTGCCTGGACCTGCCCGACTGATCGTTCGTCAGGGCAGGAAATCCCCCATCATCGGTTTCATGGGTTTCTCGAAAGGGCTGTTTTAGGGATGTCTACGTTCATGGCCAGCGCGGACACGGCGGCCGCCGGACGCCGCTGGCACATCATCGATGCCGACGGGCAGGTGCTCGGCCGCATCGCCACCGTTGCGGCGAGGCTGCTCCAGGGCAAGAACAAGCCGACCTACACTCCCTTCATCGACACGGGCGACCACGTCGTCGTCGTGAACGCGAAGAAGGTGAAACTCACCGGCCGCAAGGAAGATCAGAAGATCTACCGCCAGCACAGCGGATACGAAGGCGGGTTGCGTGAAGAGCGCGCCCGGCTCGTGCGCGCGCGCAAGCCCGAAAAGCTGGTGGAAGACGCGGTGCACGGCATGCTGCCCAAGACGAAGATGGGCGAAGCGATGTACCGCAAATTGAAAGTGTACGCCGGTCCGGATCACCCGCACACGGCGCAGAAACCTTCCAAGCTCGAGGTCGCGTAACGTGGCAGCAGCAGTACAGTATTACGGGACCGGCCGGCGCAAGACGTCGACCGCCCGCGTGTTCCTCCGGCCCGGCAACGGGACCCTGACGATCAACCGCCGCACGTTCGAGGCGTTCTTCCCCACCGAAGCGCTGCGCACGCAAATCAAAACCCCGTTGGTGCTCACCGAAACCTCCGACAAGTTCGACATTCTCGCGACCGTCGCCGGCGGCGGCGTGTCGGGCCAGGCCGGCGCCGTGCGGCTGGGCATCGCGCGCGCCCTCGTCGAGTACAACCTCGAGCTGCGCAAGGCGCTGAAGAGCGAAGGACTCCTGACGCGCGACGCGCGCGCCAAGGAACGCAAGAAATACGGTATGGCTGGCGCGCGCAAACGCTTCCAGTTCAGCAAACGTTAATGAACAACATGAGATTGCAGATTTCAGATTTCAGATTGATTTCTGATTTCAGATTTCAGATGAAATCTCAGAGCAAGGAGTAACGATTGGCCGCGATCGCGATGAAGGAACTGCTGGAGGCTGGAGTCCACTTCGGCCACCAGACGAAACGCTGGAACCCGAAGATGAAGGAATACATCTTCGGCGAACGCAACGGCATCTACATCCTCGATTTGGGGAAGACGGTGAAGCTGTTCAACGTCGCCGAGCAATTCGTGAACCGGCTCGCCGCCGAAGGCCGGACGATTCTGTTCGTCGGGACCAAACGCCAGGCCAAGGACGTCGTGGCCGAGGAAGCGGCGCGCTGCGGCATGTTCCACGTGAACGAACGCTGGCTGGGCGGCCTCCTGACGAACTTCGCGACGATCCAGCGCAGTCTCGGACGGCTCCGCGACCTCGAAGCCATGGCGACCGACGGCCGGTTCGACACGCTGTCCAAGAAGGAAATCGCGCGCAACGAGAAAGAGCGCAAGAAGCTCGCGAAGAACCTCGACGGCATCCGCGGCATGACCCGGCTGCCCGACGCGGTCTTCATCGTCGACACCAAGAAGGAACAGATTGCCGTCGATGAAGCGCGCAAACTGAAGATTCCGGTCATCGGCGTCGTCGACACCAACTGCGACCCGGATCAGGTCGACCTGGTCATCCCGGGCAACGACGATGCGCTGCGGGCGATCCGGCTGTTCGCGTCGCGAATCGCCGACGCCGTGATCTCGGGCCGCGACATGAAGCAGTCGGTCGAAGCCGAAGGCTCGCGCGACACCGGCGACGAAGGCGACGACAAGGGCCGCCGCTCGACCGCGCGCCCCGAACGCCGCCGCGAACCGGCGCCGGCTTCGGCATAAGAACCAGCAGGGCTTAGGGCTAAGGGCTAAGGGCTTCACAAGGCGCCGGCTCGCAGAGCCCGGCGCCTTTTTTCACGTACGGAGATATCGAGCGATGGCTACGGCAATTTCGGCGGCGCAGGTGAAACAGCTCCGCGACCAGACGGGCGCGGGGATGATGGAGTGCAAGAACGCCCTCACGGAGGCGAACGGCGACTTCGACGAGGCGAATACGATTCTGCGCAAGCGCGGCCTGGCGAGCGCGGCGAAGAAGGCCGGGCGCACCGCCAACGAGGGGTTGATCGCCAACAAGGTGGCGGCCGACCATTCGAGCGGCATCCTCGCCGAGGTGAACTGCGAGTCGGACTTCGTCGCGCGAACGCCTGACTTCGTCCAGCTGATGGAGCGCGTGCTGGCCGAGATCGAGAAGGGCGGCGACGCGGCGAACGACGCGTGGCTGAAGGACCCGCAGGGACCGGTGATCAAGCAGGTGGCGCCGGTCATCGCCAAGCTCGGCGAGAACATGGGCGTGTCGCGGTTCGTGCGCTACGCCGGCAAGGGCTACGTCGGCCAGTACATCCACCTCGGGGGCAAAATCGCGGTGATGGTCGAGTTCGGGGGGGTCACCCCGGAGATCGCCAAGCGCGACGAGTTCGCGGCGCTGGTGAAGGAGATCGCCATGCAGGTCGCGGCGGCGAGCCCGTCGTATGCGACGCGCGAGGAGGTCCCGGCCAATCTCCTCGAGAAGGAGAAGTCCATCTACCGCGCGCAGATGGAGAACTCGGGAAAGCCGGCCAACGTGCTCGAGAAAATCAATGAGGGCAAGCTGGGGAGCTTCTACAAGCAGACGGTGCTGCCGGATCAGGAGTCGATACGCGACCCGAAGCTGACCGTCAAAGACGTCATCACCGCGGCGAACAAGACTCTTGGCTCATCCGTGTCCGTGACCCGATTCGCTCGCCTGAAGGTCGGAGAGGCCGCGCAGTAAAGAAGGGCTGAGGGCTGAGGCTAAAGGCTGGAAGTCAGCCGTTTTCGCCCTCAGCCCTCCGCCTCGGGCCCTACGATCTATACTCTCTGTTCGTGACTGCCTCCTCCCGGCCCGCCTACAAACGCATCCTGCTGAAACTCTCCGGCGAAGCGCTGATGGGCGAGCAGACCTACGGCATCGACCCCGCCGTGGCGACGCAGATTGCCAAGGACATCGCCGAGATTCAAGGCATGGGGGTGGAGACGGCGATCGTCATCGGCGGCGGCAACATCTTCCGCGGCGTCGCGGCCAGCGCGCGCGGCATGGACCGCGCGACCGCCGACTACATGGGGATGCTGGCCACCGTGATCAACGCGCTCGCGCTGCAGGACGCGCTCGAGCAGCAGGACGTCGTGACGCGGGTGGTGACGGCGATCGAGATGCGCGCCGTCGCCGAACCGTTCATCCGCCGGCGCGCGATCCGGCACCTCGAGAAGGGGCGCGTCATCGTCTTCGGCGCCGGCACCGGCAACCCCTATTTCAGCACCGACACCGCGGCCGCGCTCCGCGCCATGGAGATCAAAGCCGACGTCATCATGAAGGGGACGAAGGTGGACGGGATCTACGACGCCGACCCGATGGTCAAGACGGATGCGGTCAGGTTCGATCGCATCTCCTATCGGCAGGTGCTCGAACAGGGACTCAAGGTGATGGACTCCACCGCGATTTCGCTCTGCATGGACAACCGGCTACCCATCGTCGTGTTCAACCTCCGGACCCCCGGGAACATCAAGCGAGCGGTCACAGGAGATCCGATCGGCTCACTTGTGACAGCGTAGATGAATCTTAGGATCTGTGGATCTGAGGAGTTGAGGATATATCTTTGGATGTGGGGAAGCGGCGCGCCGGCGCGGCGTTCGACACGTACTTCCTCAGATCCTGAGATTCTCACATCCTAAAATTCGAGAGGCTCGGCATGGATGTAGTAGATCTGAAAGGGTTGTTCGCCGAGGTCGGCAAGCGGATGAAAGCCGCCCTCGATCACCTGCAGCACGAATTCGCCGGCGTTCGCACCGGGCGCGCGTCGGTCACCATTCTCGACGGCGTCCACGTCGAGGCGTACGGCTCGAAGATGCCGCTGAACCAGGTCGCCGGCCTCTCGATTCCCGAGCCGACGATGATCGTCGCGCAGCCGTTCGACCCGTCGCAGATCAGCGCCATCGAGAAGGCGATCCGATCCGCCGGCCTTGGCCTGAACCCGGCCAACGACGGCAAGGTCGTCCGCATCCCGCTGCCGTCGCTGACGGAAGAGCGCCGCAAGGAGCTCTCGAAGCACGTGCACAAACTGAGCGAGGACGGCCGCAACAGCGTGCGGCAGGTGCGCCGCGATGCGAACGACCGCCTGAAGAAATTGCTCAAGGACCACGGTCTCTCGCAGGACGACGAGAAGAAGGGCCTCGAAGAGGTCCAGAAGCTGACCGATCAGCACATCAAGATGATCGACGACCTGCAGAAGAAAAAGGACACGGAGCTGCTCGGAAAATAGAAATTTCAGAGTTCAGAGTTCAGATTTAATGTCGCTGTTCACGCATCTCGAATGCTCGGTCCCGTGCGGCGCGCCCGCGCTCGACCCGCACGCGGTGCATCATCTCTGCGCGTGCGGCGCTCCCCTGCTCGCCCGGTACGATCTGGAGAAGGCGCGCGCGTGGTCGCGCGACAGCCTCGCCGGACGCGAGCCGAACATGTGGCGGTATCGTGAGCTGCTGCCGCTCTTCGACGGCGAGACGCCGATCACGCTCGGCGAAGGCTTTACGCCGCTGTTTCACGCGCGCGCGCTCGGCGCGACCCTCGGCCTCGATCGCCTCTACATCAAAGACGAGTCGCTGAACCCGACCAACTCGTTCAAGGCCCGCGGGCAGTCTGCGGCGATCACGCGCGCGAAATATCTCGGCGCCAAGACCATCGCGCTGCCGACGGCCGGCAATGCCGGCAACGCGGCGGCCGCCTATTGCGCGGCGGCCGGCCTTGCCTGCGAGGTCTTCATTCCCAAGGACGCCAAACGTCCCTTCGTCGACGAATGCCGGCTCTATGGCGCGAACGTGACGCTGGTCGACGGCCTGATCACCGACGCGGGGAGGATGTGCGCGGAAACCGGCGGCCCGCTCGGCTGGTACGACGTGTCCACACTGAAAGAGCCGTACCGCATCGAGGGCAAAAAGACGATGGCATACGAGCTGGCCGAGCAGATGAACTGGGAGTGGCCCGACTGGATCATCTATCCCACCGGCGGCGGCACCGGGATGGTCGGAATGTGGAAGGCGTTCGACGAGATCGAGCGGATCGGCTGGGTCAAGAAGACGAAGCGGCCGCGCATGGTGTCGGTGCAGGCCGAGCACTGCGCACCGATTGTCCGCGCCTTTCAGCAGGGCGCCGACAAGGCCCAGACGTGGGAGAACGCGTCGACGATCGCCGACGGCCTGCGCGTGCCGCGCGCCATCGGCGACTTCCTCATTCTGCGCGCCGTGCGCGAGAGCGGCGGAACGGCGCTCGCCGTCAGCGACCGGTCGATGGTGGAGGGAATGCTCGCCATCGGCAAGCATGCCGGCGTCAGCGCCGCGCCAGAAGGCGGCGCCGCCCTCGTCGCCGTGCAGCAGCTCGTCCACGAGGGATCGATCAGGCCCCACGATTCGGTCGTCCTCTTCAACACGGGCGGCGCGCTCAAATATCTCGACGTGCTGCCGCATTAGGCCTCCAGTTTGCAGACAACCGGGCAGAGGTAACGCTGATGTTTGGATTGCTGGGCTGGATTCTCTTCGGAGCGATCGTCGGCGCCATCGCCAAGCTGCTGATGCCGGGTAAAGATCCGGGTGGGTTCATCGTGACGATGTTGCTCGGCATCGCCGGGGCGATGATGGGCGGGTTCGTCGGACGCGCCCTCGGCTGGTACGGCCCGAATGACGGCGCCGGTTTCTTCATGTCGCTGTTCGGCGCGATCCTGCTGTTGTGGATCTACCGGATGTTCATGGTCAGACGGACGGCGTAGGCCGAGGCTGACGGCCGAGGGCTCGGTCAGTCGCCGAACGTGACGCCGAGCGCCTTGGCCGTCGCCAGCAGATCGAAATCCATCGGCACGATCTTCGTCTTCCCGACCACCTCGTCCAACCGGCGGGCAATGATGTCGGGTGGCGCGAACGCCACCATCGTGCCGAATTCGCCCCGGGTCACGAGCTCGACCGCCTTGCCGCCGAAACGCGTGGCTAGAATTCGATCGAAGCTGGTCGGTGCGCCGCCGCGCTGCAGGTGACCGAGAACGACCGACCTGGTTTCCTTCCCCGTCTCCCCGTGCAAGGCCTCGCAGACCTGCGCGCCGACGCCACCGAGTCGTTCCGCCGACCGGCCGTGCGCCGCTTCGAGCAATGACAACGTGCCGCCCTTCGGGTAGGCCCCCTCCGCCACGACGACGATGCTGAACTTCGCGCCCCATTTGTCGCGCTCGCGCAACCGCTGGGCGACAAGGGCGATGTCGAACGGAATCTCGGGAATGAGGATCGCGTCGGCGCCGCCGGCGACGCCCGCATAGAGGGCGATCCAACCGGCGTAGCGCCCCATCACCTCGACGACGAGGATCCGTTTGTGCGCTTCGGCGGTCGTATGCAGCCGATCGATGGCATCGGTCGCGAAGGCGACCGCCGTATCGAAGCCGAAACAGTTGGTCGTGCCGGCGATGTCGTTGTCGATGGTCTTGGGGACGACAACGATCGGCATGCCGAGCCGGCAGAACTCGTGAGCGATGGCGAGCGTGCCGTCGCCGCCGATCGCGACCAGCCCCCCGAGCCCCAGCCTGTGAAAGATTTCGGTGACACGATCGGCATATCGGCGAAGGCCGTCGGACGTCTGCACCTCGGAGCTAAGCGGGTTGCCGGTGTTGAGCGTGCCGAGAATGGTGCCGCCGAGCCGCAGGATCCCGGTGACGTCGCGCGGCGTCAGCACCCGCGAACGATTCATCTCGAGGAGGCCGTCGAAGCTGTCCTCGATGCCGACCGTCTCGATGCCGCTGTTGGCGGCGGCTTTGACGACGGCGCGGATGACCGCGTTGAGTCCAGGGGCGTCGCCGCCGCCGGTGAGAACGCCGATGCGAGTGATCGCCGACATGGGCAACGAGTGTAACAGGAAGGGGCGCCCGATTCGTTGCGGCAGCGGAAAGGCGCGTGTTAGAATCGGAGTTTCGCGGGCCGCTAGCTCAGCTGGGAGAGCGCTGCGTTCGCAACGCAGAGGTCAGGAGTTCGATCCTCCTGCGGTCCACCACCCTCCCACGGAAGAGGCCGCGTCGGCGGCCTTTTTCGTTGTACCGTTCCGGTCGGTGTTTTTCGTGGTTCGATCCGCCCGGACAGCCTGATGTCACACACAGCGCGATCGCTGGCCTGCGGCGGTCTGATTGCGATCGTCGGCGTGCTCGCCTACGCCAACAGCCTGTCGGGTCCGATGCTGTTGGACGATCAGTCCGCGATCGTCCGTAATCCTCACATTCGACACCTCTGGCCGCTCGTCGAGGCATTGGCGGCGCCCCGCAACAACGAGCTGGCGAGCCGGCCGCTCGTGAATCTCTCGTTTGCGCTCAACTACGCCGTCCACGGGCTCTCCGTTCGCGGTTATCACATCGTGAACGTGGGTCTGCACATTCTTTCCGCGTTGCTGCTGTTTGGCATCATTCGAATGACGCTCGCGACCGGGAAGCTCCGCGAGCGCTTCAGCTCCACGGCCGACGGCATCGCCCTGGCCAGCGCGCTGATCTGGATGGTCCATCCGCTCCTCACCGAGTCAGTCGACTACCTCACGCAGCGGACGGAACTGATGATGGGCCTGTTCTACCTGCTGACGGTCTACTGCGCGATTCGGGCGGCGCAGCCGGACGCGCCGGACCGGTGGCGCATAGGCGCGATCTTTTCGTGTCTCCTGGGCATGGGCTGCAAGGAAACGATGGTGACCGCACCGGCGATCGTGGCGTTGTACGATCGTGTCTTCCTTTTCGATTCGATCGGCGACGCGTGGCGGAGGCGCAAAGGCCTGTACTCAGGTCTTGCGCTGGGATGGCTCGCGCTCGCCGCGCTGCTGTCGTCTTCGCTTCCCCCGACCATCGGTTTCGGGGCCCGCGTGTCTGGCTGGACCTATCTGTTGAATCAGTTTCCCATGATCGTCCGGTACCTCCACCTGGCCGCGTGGCCGCACGCGCTGGTGATCGACTACGGATTGCCGCGTCCGCTCGTCCTGGCGGATGTGCTCCCCGAGGCGACCGTGATACTGACGCTGATGCTCCTGACGGGGATCGCCCTCGTCGTCAGGCCGATGATTGGATTTCTCGGCGCGTGGTTTTTCCTCACGCTCGCGCCGGCGTCGAGTGTGGTGCCGATCCTGACCGAGGTGGGCGCCGAGCGGCGGATGTATCTGCCGCTCGCGGCGGTGATCGTTGCGGTGGTGATCGCCGCGAGCCGGCTTCTCGCACCCATCGGGGGGCGGCGCATGGTTCCGTGCGCTGTCGCCAGCTTGTCCCTCGTTGTGGTTGCGCTGACGTTCGCGACGATAGCGCGCAATCACGCCTACGCGTCCGCCATCACGCTCTTACAGACGACGGTCGATCGCTGGCCGCATGGCCGGGCGCACTTTCAGCTTGCGGGGGCGTTGATGGATGCGGGAAGAGGAGACGAGGCGATGGCGCACCTGCGCGCCGCCGTACCGGATCAGCCTCTGGCGCAGTACTGGCTGGGATCGGTGTTGTTCGAACGCGGACAATTTGACGATGCGATCAGGGAGTTGCGGGGGTTCGTAGGCCGCAGCGGACGCGGGTCGGCGGAGCAGAGGGTCGCGGCACACAATCTCATCGCGTTATCCCTGGCTCAACAACACGACCTCCCGCACGCCGCTCAGGAATTCGAGGCGGCGTTGCAGCTGGACCCGGGCAACGCCGACCTGCACGGCAATCTCGCCTTTCTGCTGCTGCAGCAGCAGGATTTCGAAGGCGCGCGCCGGCACTACGAGCAGTTTCTGGTTCATCAACAGGGGAACGCGTTCGTCCTGACCAACCTGGGGATCGCGCTCCACGGACTGGGGCGCCTCGAGGAGGCGAGAACGCGCTTTCGCCAGGCGCTGACCGTCGATCCCGGCTACCGCGAAGCACGACGCAGGCTCGATGAGACCGTGAGTCCCAGGCCATGATCGCGTGGCGACTTCGCGCGTGATTCATGCTGCGTGAACTAAGCTAGCGCGATGGGCGTCTCGGCGCATCTCGGGATCGAGCTCAGGGAGTACGACTCGCGCATCCGGACGTTCATCCCGCACTACGAGGAAATGCTCGGCGTGGCGGCCGCGGCGATCCCGCCGCGCGCGCGCACCATCGTCGATCTCGGGATCGGTACCGGCGCGCTGTCATCGCGCTGCCTGGTGACGGCGCCGAGGGCGCGAACGGTCGGCATCGACGTCGACCCCGGGATCCTGGCGCTGGCCGGCCGTCGTCTGGGTGATCGCGCGACACTGGTGGCCGGCTCGTTCCTCCGAGAGGCCCTGCCGGATTGCGACGCGCTGGTCGCCTCGTTCGCGCTGCATCACGTCCGCACGCGCGACGCCAAAGCGGCCCTGTATCGCCGAATCCGCGCGGCGCTGAGGCCCGGTGGGCTCTTCGTCAGCGTCGACTCCAACCCGGCATCCGACGCCGCCGTCCGGCGCGCGCAAATCGACGCGTGGCTGACCCACTTACGCAAGGTTTACAGTCCGGCGCGGGCCAGGGCGATCTTCAAGGCCTGGTCGTACGAGGACGTGTACGTCCCGCTCGACGCCGAGGTCGGCCTGCTGCGGTCCGCCGGCTTCCGCGTCGAGCTGCTCTGGCGCCGGGGGGCCTTCGCCGTCCTCAGGGCGGCGCGTTAGTTTCAGACTAAAATCACGGGATGGAGCCCGCGCTCGGAAATTGGTACAACCCGGAGGGGGACGACTACCGTCCGCCGTGGGCGGGGCTCTCGCTGCTCGATGTGCTCGAGCAGTTCCGCAAGCGTGTCGTCCGTTCGTGCCTCGCGATCGCGATCGGCGTCCTCGTCGCGTTCACGCAGATCGACCGCATCGTCGCCTTCATCTTCGCGCCGATGCGACGGGCGCTGCCGCCCGGCACGAAACTCATCTATACGGCGCCAGGCGAGGCGTTTTCCCTCTACATCAACATCGCCCTGATCGCCGGCACCGCGCTCGCGTCGCCCTTCATCCTGTTCCAGGTGTGGCGCCTCATCGCTCCGGCTCTGTACACCAACCAGAAAAAATTCGCCGTGCCGTTCGTGCTGATGTCGACAGCCGGGATCGTGGCGGGCTGGCTCTTCAGCCACTACATCGTGTTCCCGTACATGATCGAGTTCTTCGGGACCTTCAGCAACGCGAACCTGCAGTTCATGCCGAAGGTGGAGACCGCGTTCGATCTCTACGTGAAGATGCTGCTGGGGATGGCAATCGTCTTTCAGATGCCGACGGCGGTGTTCTTCCTCGCCAAGATGGGGCTGGTCTCGGCGCGTTTCCTCTGGAGCAACATCAAATACGCCATCCTCATCATCTTCGTTCTGGCCGCGGTCCTGACACCTTCCGGCGATCCCTGGAATCAGAGCGTATTCGCCGCGCCGATGGTGGTGCTCTACCTGCTCAGCATTGGCATCGCCTGGATGGTGGCGCCGCGCGCCGTACGCCGCTAGGTCTGCAGCAGCCGGCGGAGCTTGCGCTCTGCGGCCTCGTCGGCCGCGCCCCGGGTCTCGCCGGTCGCTTCGATGCCGACCGACTCCTGCTCCCCGTTCTTCACCTCGACCACCGCCGCTTTCCAACCCGAGCCCTGCGGTTCGGACAGAATCCAGAAGCTCCGTCCCTTGAGCTCAAACTGCTTGGCCATTTACAGAACTGTACGTGATCGTTCTTCGCGTGTCCAAGCCTGGAACACTGAGCGCGCACGAGTGCAGCACGCACTTTTCTTCGTCTGGGCAGAAAACCGGAAAGTTTCGCGGAGTGTTGCCGTGTAACGGAAGCTGGCGCGAGTACGGTACTCGCCTTGCGATAGGGTGAGTAACCCAACGAAGGGGTTCAGCAAGAGGCGTGCAATGTGGAATCTGATCAACTGCTATCTGTCGGGCCGTCACGATTACGGCATGTGGTGCGAGCCCGGCGCCATGTTCCTTCGCTGCGTCCACTGCGGTAAGCGCTCATCGGGCTGGGCCGTCGAGGCGAAATTTCACAAACCGGCGCCGCGCGCGGCAGTCGTGACCCGGACCGCTCTGCCGTCGGCCCGTGTGATCCCCTTCGATCGCGCCGCGGCGAGCTAATCGCCAGGTTGACAGTCCGCGCACGGCGCGATCACAATACCAGCCGTGCCCGTTCCGCGTATCAGTAAAGAAGAGCTCAAGTCGCGCCTCGACAGCGGCACGCCGCCCATTCTTGTGGACGCACGGCTCAAGTATCCGTTCGAGCACAGCACCGTGAAGCTGCCCGGATCGGTCCGGCTCAGCCCGGGGGCCATCACTCCCCCATTTTCGAGCGATCGCGAGGTCGTGGTGTACGACTCGGATCCGAACGAGCTCGCCAGCTCCGAGGTCGCGGCAAAGCTCATCCGCCAGGGTTACAAGGCGGCCGCGTTGAAGGGGGGCATCGCCGACTGGCTCGCAGCCAACCTCCCGACCGAGACGAAAGACGCTCCGAAGCAGGCCACGCCGGAACCCGGGGCACTGAAAGGCTAGCCGGCCGATTCCTGGCGATTCCCCAGCGACATCTGTGTCGCCCTTCCACCGAACCCTCGAACAGCTCGCGTCGTTAGCGACGATGCGCGGCGACGTTGCCGAGGCAGAGCTCTGGGCGCGCGCGAT
>JAYVYV010000109.1:0-4754 GCA_043783985.1 Acidobacteriota bacterium
ACCGTCCCGGTCATATGGCTGTCCGGCTTCAAGACTTGAGCCACATTGAAAGGGGTTCTGCTGAGCTGAGTAGGGGCGGATATTGCCAGTTGCTGACGCGTAAACGGTGGTGACGGAGCCCAGCTCGAGCGTCGCAGGACGCCCGTTTGCCACCTGGGTGTGCAGCCGGCCCCACTCGGATGGCCGGGAGAGTTCTCAGATCCTCAAATCCTCAGATCCTCAAATCCTCAAATCCTCAAATCCTCAAATCAACAAGACACACACCTGTGATTGTTCTTCACGCCCCGTCCCTCGAGCAGCTTGATCGTGTCGGGGAACGGGCTGATGCGCTGGACCGGGCCGTTGGCCATGTCCACCGTCGTCTTACCCTCCCGATTCACGAACTTCGGATCGGCGCCTTTCGAGAGCAGGTAGAGAATCATCTCGTTGTCGCCGCGCGCCGCGGCATTGTGCATCGCGGTGTTGCCGTCGTGGTCTCGCGCGTTGACGTCGGCGTGGAGCTCCTCGACCAGGTACTTCACGGCCGCGAGCATGCCGCCCGGCGCGAAGCGGTGGTGGTTCGCCGCGAAGCCTTCGCCGTAGCCGACGCCCGACGCCGCGAGCAGCGCGCTGACGCCGGGGCCGCCGACCGCGACCGGCGGCAGCGGCGAGACGTCCACCACGTCGCGCGTCACGTCGCCGACCCGTACGCGTCCGGCCGATCGCATCGTGGTGATGTCGGGATCGGCGCCGTACTGGAGCATCAGCTTCATCGCATCGACGTCGGCGGCGTACGCCGCGCGCCAGAACGGCGTCGAGCCTGTCTCGTCAACCCCCGACTGATCGAAGTCGTACTGCGCGTACCAGACCTTCTTCGTGAGACGCGCGTTCGGATCGGCGCCCTTGTCGAGCAGCGCCCGCATCAGCTCGAGGTATGACAGGTGCTGCTGCTCGTAGGCCCGCGGCTGCGGGTAGAGCGCTTTCGCCGCCCATTGGCAGTTGAGCGCGGCATACAGCGCCGCGACGCCGTTGGTCTGCGCCAGGTTCGGATCGGCGCCCTTGTCCAGCAGGTACTTGGCGAGATCGAAATGGCCGTTCATCGTGGCGATGAGCACCGGCGTGACCGGGTCGCCCGCGCCGCGCTGGTTGACGTCGGCGCCCGCATCGATCAGCGCCTTCACCGATTCCATCTCGCCCTGGCGCGCGGCCAGGTGCAGCGGCGCGAGGCCGCCCCAGAAGCCGACGAGCTCGGTGTAGTTGTACTGGCGGTTCACGCCGGCGATCTGCGGTCCTTGCGGCGCGCCCCCGCGGCCGCCCGGCGCGTTGCCGCGCCCGGCCTGGCCGCCGTTGTTGCCGCGCTCCGCGGCCAGCCGCTCCTGCTCTTCCTTCGCGAAGCCGGCGAGGTCGATCGCGTTGGTCGTCGCCGAGACGTCGGCGCCGTGCGCGGTGAGCACGCGGATGACGTCGGCGCGGCCGAACGCCGCGGCAAACGTAAGGGCGGTTTCCCCCTTCACGGCTTCCCGGGTGTTGACGTTCGCGCCGCGGGCGAGCAGCGTCGTCACCGCGGCCGGCTTGCCAGCCGCCGATGCGAGCATCAGCGGCGTGGTGCCGTTCATGGTGGAGGCGTTGGCGTCGGCGCCCGACTGGGTCAGCGTGTCGATCATTGCGGCGTCGCCGTTCTTGCTCGCGATCAGGAGCGGCGTGTACCCGCCGATGCGCGTGGTGGCCTTGAGGTTGGCGCTGGCGTAGAGCAGCATCTTCGCGAGCTCGACGTCGCCCTTCTGCGCCGCCCAGTGCAGGGCCGTCATGCCGTCGGCCTGCGTCGTGTTGACGTCGACGCCGTCCTTCAGCAAGGCGCGGACGGCCTCGCGGTTGCCGTTCATCGCCGCGTCGACAAACGCGACGGCGCCCACCGGCGCGGCGTGCGTCCGCGTCGAGAAGGCGAGCGCGACCATCGCGCAGATCGAAAGACCAATCGTCAGCGTTCTTCGCATGTCAGCTCCTAAACTCTCAGCCCCGAGCCCTCAGCCCTGAACCCCGAGCCCTCAGCCCTGAGCCCTGAGCCCTGAGCCTTGGCCCTGGGCCCTGAGCCCTTCCTACTAACCCTTCGGCGCGTCGGTCGCACTCAGCGCGTTCGTGTTCAGATCGAGCGGGCCGGTGCTGTCGCCGAAGCTCTGGAGATCGGTGCGTCCGAGCGCGTGAAGCGCCGTGAACATCGCGTTCGCCATGGGCGTGCCGTCCGGCGCCTTGATGTGGACGCCGCCGGTCAGCTTGCCGCCCGCGTGGCCGGCGAGAACCAGCGGCACGCGCTTGTGGTTGTGGATGTTGGAGTCGCCCATCGGCGAGCCGTAGACGATCAGGCTGTTCTCCAGCAGGTTGCCGTCGCCTTCCGGGGTGTTCTTCAGCTTCTCCATCAGGTAGGGGAGCATGCTGACGTGGTAGCGGTTGATCTTCGCGAATTCCAGAATCCGGTCCTCGCGCTCGCCGTGATGCGAGGCGTTGTGGAAGCCGGTCGTCACGCCGCTCTCCGGGTAGGAACGCCCCGACGCGTCGCGTCCCAGCTTGAACGAGAACACGCGCGTCGTGTCCGACGCGAACGCCACCGCGATGAGGTCCATCAGGATGTGCACGTGCTCTTCGAACGAGTCGGGCACGCCGATGGGCGCCTCGGGGAGCGCGCGCTGCTCGCCGCTCGCGTTGCGCGCTTCGACGCGCTGGATGCGCCGCTCGATTTCGCGGATGTTCTCGAAGTACTCGTTGAGGCGCGCGCGATCGCTCGACCCGAGCTCGCGGCCCAGCTGCGCCGCCTGTCCCGAGATCCAGTCCAGGATGCTGCGATCGGTCTTCAGGTTGGTCTTCCGCTCGTCGGCGGTCGCGCCGACGCCGAAGAGCTGATCGAACACGACGCGCGGGTCGCGCACCATCGGCAGCGGCTGCGTCGGCGACGCCCAGCTGATCGTGTCGGTGTAGATGCACGAGTAGCCGTACGTGCAGCCGCCGGCCTGGTCGACGTTCTCGATCGAGAGCTGCATCGAGGGAATCGGGGTGTCCTGGCCGAACTGCTTCGCGTAGAGCTGGTCGAGCGAGGTACCGGCGTGGACGTCGTTGCCTTCGGTCTGTTTCGGATGCGACTGGGTGAGGAACACCGCGCTCGACCGGAAGTGATCGCCGCCGATTTCCGGCAGCGAGAACGCTTCGGCGTTGTGCACGTCGGTATTGCTGACGACCGTGACGTATTCGCGGAACGGGGCGAGCGGCTCGAGGGTCGGGCTCCATTCGAAATCACGGCCCACCTGCACCGGCGCGAAGAGGTTCTTCTTCACGCCGAAGGCGGTGCTGCCCGCCGAGCCGTGCACCATCTCCATGCAGACCAGCCGCTGTCTGGACGCGGCCGCGCCCGCCGCCGTCTTGGCGAAGACGGTCCGCGCCGGCACCATCGCGTCGAGCAACGGGAGGGCAACGGTGACGCCCAGGCCTTTCAGGACAGCGCGCCGGGACACGTGTTTTTTTGAAATGTACATTGGGCGTCCTCTATGGAGCGGTTGAAAGCGCGGCGTCCGCCGTGCTCATCTGGAAGGCGGGACTGTTGACGATACCCAGGACGAAGGAGGAGAAGCGGTTGCCGTTCAGCGCCGCCTTCTTCGCGATCGCGCGAATCGACGGCTGGTCGTAGTACTCGATGCGGCGCCCGATGGCGAACGACATCAGGTTGTCGGTGAAGTTGCGGATCACCCCGTCCGAGTGGCTCATCAGCGCCTGGCGCAGATCGGCCGGGCCCGCCATCTTGGTCCCGTCGTACAACACGCCGTTGGCGTCGACGGTGACGCCGTTGTCCTTGATGCGCCACGCGCCCAGGACGTCGAAGTTCTCCAGCGCCAGGCCGAGCGGATCGATCACCTTGTGGCACGACGCGCACTGCGGGTTCTTGCGGTGCTCTTCCATGCGCTCGCGCGTCGACAGCGACTTGCCGGATGCGGTCGCCGCTTTCGTCTCCTCGAGCGGCGGCACGTCGGCCGGCGGCGCCGGCGGCGGCGACCCGAGCAGCACTTCCATGATCCACTTGCCGCGCTGCACGGGCGACGTGCGGTCGGCAACCGCCGTCTGCATCAGCACGCTCCCCTGTCCGAGGATGCCGCGGCGCTCGTCGGGCACCGTCACGCGCCGGAAGTGCTCGCCGACGATGTTCGGCAGGCGGTAGACGCGGGCGATGCGCTCGTTCACATACGTGAAATCGGCCGTCAGCAGGTCGAGGATGTTGCGATCCTCCCGCACGATGCTGTCGAAGAACAGCTCGGTCTCGCGCTTGTACGACTCGGCCAGCTCGTTGTCGAAGCCGGGGAACAACAGCGCGTCCGGGTGAATCTTCTCGACGTCCTGCAGCCGGAGCCACTGCGACGCGAAGCGCGTCGACATCGCCCCGGCGCGCGCATCCGTCAGCATGCGGCGCACCTGCGTCTCGAGGACCGTCGGCGTATGCAGCATCCCGGCGGTCGCCACCTTCACGAGCTCCGCGTCGGGCACCGTGTTCCAGATGAAGAACGACAGCCGCGACGCCAGGTCGAGGTCGCTCACGCGGTAGGTCGAGCCGGGCTTGGCGGCCGCGGGCGTGTGTTCGAAGCGGAACACGAACTTCGGGCTCGCCAGCAGCGCCTGGAGGGCCGCCTTGATCCCGGCCTCGAAGTCGTGCCCCTTGCGCGCGTCGCCGTAGAACTCCATCAGCGACTCGACGTCCTCGTTGTTCGCGTTGCGCCGGTACGCCTCGGTCGCCAGCGTCG
>JAYVYV010000110.1:0-4751 GCA_043783985.1 Acidobacteriota bacterium
GAACTCGAGCCAGGCGCGCCCCGGCACCTTCATTTCCGCAGCGAGCCTCAGTCGCCGCCCCGGCGCGTATGCCTCGACCCGCCAGAAGTCGAGCGTGTCACCCACGGCGGGAGCGTTTGGGTCCCGCCGCCCTCGACGCATGCCGACGCCGCCCGTCAGCAAGTCGATTGCGCCCCTGATGCGCCACAGCCACGTCGCGTAGTACCACCCGCGCGCGCCCCCGATCTCCGCGATGGGCAGGAACGCGCGGTCCGCGTCGACCTCGACGTGCAGTTTCCGAGCGTCGACCAGCCTGCTACCGAATCGCGCCTCGGCTTGGGATTGGCGATGTCCTCCCGAGGAGCGGGCATCGGACCAGCGCGTCAGCGCGAACGCGCGATCCTCGTAGCGAATCGCCCGGCCGATCGCGTCCCGCAGGCCGACGGGCCTGATCGGGAAGACCGAGAGCGCTTCGGGATCCGTGACCACAGATCGGTTCTTCAAGCCCTCGACCAATTCGCGCCCGACTCTCGCATAGACGGGCGTGACGAGCCCCAGCCACAGACTCGACAGGCGAGGCGTCAGCAACGGCACGGAAATCATCACGCGCTTCAGCCCGCGCTGCCGTGCGTACTCCCGCATTAGGTCGCCGTAGCTCGCCTGATCGGCGCCGCCGATCTCGAACGTGCGGCTTCCGCCGTCGGGCAGGTGGAGGGCCGCGACGAGATACGCCAGCAGGTCATCGATGCCAATGGGTTGCGACAATGTCGAGACCCACCGAGGGCAGATCATGACCGGCAGACGTTCCACCAGCGCGCGGATGAGCTCGAACGAAAGACTCCCCGATCCGATGACGACCGACGCCCGGAACTCCACGACCGGGACGCCGCTGTGTCTCAGCACCTCGCCCGTCTCGATCCGGCTGCTGAGATGTTTGCTGAGTCCGCCTTCTTCGCTGGCAAGGCCGCCGAGGTAGACGATCCGCCGAACCCCCGCCCGCCGTGCCGCTTCACCAAAATTGCGGGCAGCCACGCGATCCTTCTCGAGGTAATCGCCGTGCGCCCCCATCGAGTGCACGAGGTAATAGGCGATGTCGATGCCCGCGAGCGCGCGGTCGAGTGACGCCGGATCGAACAGATCCCCTTCGACGACTGCCGTTGTCCTAGCCACGCGCGCCTCGAGCTCCGCCGGACGCCGGGCGAGACAGCGGAGCCGAACAACTCCCGAGGCTTCGAGGAGGGGCACCAGCCGTCCGCCGATGTAGCCGGTCGCGCCCGTGACCAGCACGACTGGTGTTCCCCGCGATTCCGGAGGGGCCGACGTGAGGGTCCGGGCCATTTAGAGTCTCCAGTCGAAGCCGACGATCGGGAAGAGCACTGCTGCCACCCGGGAGGGCCGCCGAAGCGGCAGGTTGGAGGATGTCGCGCCGGTCATGCGACACGTCCTCCGAGGCGGACGAGTTCCTGCTGGTAGGCGTCGTAGTCGCGAAGCACCAGCCCGCGACGGCCGATGAGTGCGGCGTGTCGGACCGCCCCGCGTCCGCCGGTCCACAGCTCAACATCCTTCGGAAGATCGCGGATGATGATCCGAAGTTCGCGTTCCGTCGTTTTCGCTGGCGAAGCCGTCGTCAACCCCAGTACCAGCACCTGCGCGCCGGCGGGCTTCACGCTCTCGACGATGTCGCGTGCGGGAAGATCGGGTCCGAAATAGGCGACGCCCAAGCCGCTGGCGGCGGCGAGCATGGCCGCGCCCAACGTGCCCATCTCGTGGCGATCGCCAGACGGGGTGGCAAAGAGCAACCGGGCGGGCACATCCGGACGCGCGTGCAGGCGGAGGAACGAGCCGAGGATGTTCCGGATCGTCGAGGACATCAAGTGTTCGTGAGACACGCGCCCGCGTCCTGTGTGCCAGTCGTCGCCGACCCCCACCAGCATCGGCATCAGCACGTCGCGGACCAGCTCGATGGGACGGAGGACGACCGCCAGGCGGGCAATTTCCCGTTCGATACCCGGGGCGTCAAACCGGCCCAGTGCGGTGCTGAGCGCGGCGGCATCGAGCGACGGCCGTCGCCTGGGCTGGGGTACGGGCGCCGCGATCGCGCCAGCCGTTTGCGCGAGGTTCCGCAGCTCCTTGTCGCTCAGCGCCGCGAGGCGGCCGATGCTGTGCCCGTGCTCCACCGCGCCGCGCAGCAGCCGCAGGCGCGCGATGTCGGCTTCCGTATACATGCGTCCGCGGTCGTCGCGGACGGGAGTGATCGCACGATGGCGGCGCTCCCACGCGCGCAGCGTATCGATGCCGATCCCGGTGAGCCTGGACACCGCGCGGATCGGGTAGTGCGCCGGTGCCTGGCGCGGTTTCTTCACCGCGACACGATCCGGACGGCCACCGCGGCCGCGGCCGACGCCACCGCTCCCCACGCCACGTCGGCCAGCGCCAGCACGAACGGCCACTGCCGCAGCGTCGAGTAGTTGGTGAAGTCATACACACCGTAGACGACGAGGCCGAAGAGGGCGCCGTAGACGGCGGCCAGCGAGGCCGTCGACGCGCGCGGCATCACGAAGAGGGCGATGCCGGTCCCGAGCAGGACATAGACGACGAGCGCCGCGGGCCAGTTGGGCGCGATGCCGCCGTTGGCGAGGCGCACGATTGGCGCGAGCTGGTCGCGGTAGAAGGTCTTCATCACCATGCCGAGCCAGACGCCGTCGAGCACCATAAAGGCGATCGCACCGAGCGCCGCCATCTTGATCGTCTGTCCCATCACATTCCCACTTTCTCAGCAGCTCTTGAACGGACAGCGTATCGCGTCGCGGCTCAAGGTGTCAAGCATCTGTCATGGACAAAAGCTTGACAATGGGAATTGGTACTGGTATCTCTAAGGACGCATGAAATCGATTGCGGTCGTCGGGGCGGGCATTTCCGGCTTGGCCGCGGCCTATCTCTTGAGCCGCCGCCACCGGGTGCACCTCTTCGAAAAAGAAGAGCGTCTCGGCGGTCACACCCATACGGTGGTCATCGCCGGCCCGAACGGCCCGGTGCCGCTCGACACCGGCTTCCTGGTGCACAACGACCGCACCTACCCGAATCTGGTGCGGCTGTTCGCGGAACTCGGCGTCGCCACCGCCGACTCGGACATGTCGTTCGCGGTGTCGTGCCGGGAGACCGGCCTCGAGTACAGCAGCCGGGGCGCCAACGGGTTCTTCGCGCAGCGGCGCAATCTGGTCAGGCCGTCGCACCTCTTCCTGCTGCGGGAGATCGCCCGCTTCAACCGGGAAGCGCCAGCGCTGCTCGACGCGCCGGACGCAGGGCGGCAGACGCTCGGAGACTTTCTCGAGTCGCGCCGCTTCGGTGAGGCCTTCACCCGTCGCTACCTCTTTCCCATGGCGTCGGCCATCTGGTCGGCCTCGCTCGACGCGATCCGATCGTTTCCCGCGCTCACGCTCATTCGCTTTTTCCACAACCACGGGCTGCTCTCGCTCAACGCGCAACCGACCTGGAAGGTCGTCGGCGGCGGCAGCCACACCTACATTCCCGAGCTGATCGCGCCGGTCTCGGGAGGCCTCCACACCGGCGCGGCGATTCAGGCGGTGCGGCGAGCCGAGGACGGGGTGACGATGACCTTCCGCGACCGACCGTCGATGACGTTCGACGAGGTGGTGTTCGCGTGCCACGGCGATCAGGTGCTGCCGCTCCTCGCCGATCCGAGCGATCGCGAGCGCGACGTGTTCGCGAACTTCACGACCACTGCCAACGTGGCATGGCTGCATACGGACAGCTCCGTGCTGCCCGCGCAGCCGCGAGCCCGCGCCTCGTGGAACTATCTGCTCGCCGCCGACGGCATGGCGGCGCCGACGGTGACCTACGACCTGACTCGGCTTCAGGGGCTGACCGGACCCGAGCAGTATTGCGTGACGCTGAACCCGGACGGCTGCATTGACGAACGCCGCGTCCTGCGCCGGTTGCTGTATCGCCACCCGCTCTACACGCGCGACGCGATCAGCGCGCAGCAGGAATGGTCCGAGGTGAGCGGCGTCAACCGCACGCACTTCTGCGGCGCCTACTGGGCCTACGGGTTTCACGAGGACGGGTTGAACTCCGCGCTGCGGGTCGCGCGCGCGCTTGGGGTCGAGTGGTGATCGACTCCGGCCTGTTTGTCGGCACGCTGCGGCACCGGCGGAAGGCGCCTGTCTCGCACGCCTTCGCCTACCCGCTGTTCATGGCGCTGCTCGACGTCGATCGCGTGCCCGAGCTGATGCGCGTATCGCGCCTGACGAGCTACAACCGGTGGAACTGGGCGGCCTTCGACGATCGCGATCATCTCGGCGATCCGGCCCGCCCGCTTCGAGAGCGCCTCGCCGTCGACGCGGCGCGCCACGGGATCGATCTGCCGGACGGTCGCATCTTCCTGCTGACGCATCTGCGGTATCTCGGCTACTGTTTCAACCCGGTCTCGTTCTTCTACTGCTTCGATTCGGCAGAGCGGCTGCAGATCGTTCTCGCCGAGGTAGGCAACACATTCGGGGGCGCCCACAATTACTGGCTTCGGCCCGATCCCGGGTCGCGCACGTTTCGCGCCGCCGCCGAGAAGTCGCTCTACGTGTCGCCGTTCATGCCGGTCGACCTCGATTACACCTTCGCCTTCACGCCGCCGGCCGGCCGCCTGGTCGCGCATATGGAAACGGTGAGGGCGGGCTCGGTGAGCTTTGACGCGACGCTGTCGCTCGAGCGGCGCCCCTGGAATGCGACGGAGATTCGGCGAGCGCTCCTCCGTCATC
>JAYVYV010000111.1:0-13066 GCA_043783985.1 Acidobacteriota bacterium
GCCTCGACAACCAGCGGATCGCGCTGAAGGCGACAGGCGAAGCCAACCTCGGCATCCTCCAGGGCTTTTTCCGCGACGTGCGCGGCGCGGGGAAGGCCGAGCTGACCGCGTCGATCGACGGACCGCTCGCGCAGCCGCAGTTCTCCGGGAGCGCGACGATCACCGACGGCCGGATCCGGCACTTCTCGATCCCCAACGCGCTCGACGCCATCAACGGGACGATTCGCTTCGATGCCAGCGGCGTCCGCCTGGACGAGGTGGCGGCGACGATGGGCGGGGGGCGCGTGCGGTTCGGCGGCCGGATTGGATTCGACGGCTACGTGCCGGCTGAGCTCGACGTCACGGCGCGCGGCGAGGACATGCACCTGCGCGTGCCCGAAGGCGTCCGGTCGGTGGTCGACGCGGATCTGTCGCTGCGCGGCACGTTCAAGGCGCCGACGCTGGGCGGCACGGTCACGGTGAAGAGCGCGCTCTGGAACCGGCGCGTGGACGCGCCGGGCAGCATCTTCGACCTCGCGTCCCGGCGGTCGGCGGCCGCCGGCGCGCCCGCGCCCGCGGAAGCGGCGACGCCGGTGCCGCTGAAGTTCGACATTCAGCTCCTGATGCCGTCGACCCTGCGGGTCGAGAATAACCTGGCGCGCATGGTGGCCAGCGCCGACCTGACGCTGCGGGGCACGTATGACCGCCCGGTGATCGCCGGCCACGCCGACATCGAGCGCGGCGAAGTGACATTCGAGGGACGCCGCTACCGCATCACGCACGGCACAATGGACTTCACGAACCCGACGCGCATCGAGCCGTTCTTCGACGTCGAGGCCGAGACCAACGTGCGCGTGCCGGGGCAGACGTATCGGGTGACGGTGGCGTTCGCGGGGACGAGCGAGCAGCTCAGGCCGACGCTCAGCGCCGATCCGCCGCTTCCGACCTCCGACGTGCTCGCGCTGCTGTTCAGCGACGTGCGGCGCACCGGCACGCAGGACATCGCGCCCGAGCTGCGCGCGCTCCAGAGCCCCAACCAGACGCAGACCGACATCATCACGACGCGGGCGACCCAGGCGATCACCAGCGGCATCTCGTCCGAGGTCGGAAAGGTGGTCGAGCAGACGTTCGGCGTCGACACGTTCCAGCTCACGCCGTCGTTCATCGATCCGTACAACCAGCAGACGTCGCGGCTGAACCCCACGGCGCGGCTCACGATCGGCAAGCGCATCTCCGAGCGCGTCTACCTGACGTTCTCGCGCAGCCTCGGCACGACGACCAACGATCAGATCGTCCTGCTGGAGATCGACGAGAGCGATCGCATCGCCTGGATCCTGTCGCGCAACGAGGATCGGCAGACCTACGCGCTCGAGTTCAGGGTGAGGCACGTCTTCTGATGCGGCCGGCCGGCTCGGCGCGCCGCCGCCGTGGACACGGAGCACGCGAGACCGGATCCCGCCTCGCGCGACTGATCCTCTGTGTCCTCGGTATCTGCGGCTGTGGCGAGCGTCGAGCCGCCGCTGACGTGTCCGCTTATCTGGGCAAGCCGGTGGGCTCCGTGCGCCTGATCCTCGAGGCGCACGAGACGACCGAGCCGCTGCTGACGCAGATCGTGTCGACGGCCGCCGGGCAACCGCTCTCGATGCTCCAGGTGCGCGAGACGGTGGCGCATCTGTTCAGCCTCGGACGATTCGAGGGCGTGAGTGTCGACGCGACGCTCGAGAACGGCCGGGTCGCCCTCCGGTACGAGCTCATCCCGATTCACCCGGTCACCCGGATCATCTTCGAGGGACCGCTCGGCGTTCCCGGGGTCGACCAGGGCGCGCTCCGCCGCGCGATCGTCGATCGTTACGGGGTGTCGCCTCCGCTGGGACGCGCGGCGGATATGACGCGGATTCTCGCGGACGCGCTGCGCGCGCGCGGCTACCTCACCGCCGCGATTGCGCCGCGGCCGCTGCTCGAGCACGCGCCCGAGCGCGCGGCTCTGGTGTTCACGATCGATCCGGGACCGCGCACGACGATCGGGGAGATCGAGATCGTCGGCGCGCCCGCCGCCGGCCGCGCCGAGTTGCTCGCGCGGCTCGGCGTCACCCCAGGCGCGCCGTATCAGCGCGAGACGCTGAACGGGCGTGTCGAGAAGTACATCGAGGATCGCAGGAGCAAGGGCTACTACGAGTCGAAGATCCTTCCGGTGGTGCGGCTCTCCGCCGATCAGCGCATCGCGGATCTGACGCTGACCGTCGTGCCGGGGCCGCGCGTGCGCGTGGTGTTCACGGGCGATCCGCTCCCCGCGGATCGGCGCGCGGAACTGGTGCCGGTGCAGCGGGAAGGTTCGGTCGACGAGGATCTGCTCGAGGACTCGAGCAACCGGATCGAAGAATTCCTGCGCGGGCAGGGGTACCGCAACGCGCGGGCGCCGCATACCCGTGAGGAAACCGGCGGCGAGCTGGTGATCACGTTCGCCGTGACGCGCGGGCAGCAGTTCAAGGTCGCCACCTACGAGATCTCCGGCAACGCGTCGGTGCCGCTGTCGGACTTCGAGTCGTCGCTGCGCCTGCGCGACGGCCAGCCGTTCGCCGCGGCCCGGCTCGACGCCGACGTCCAGACGATCGAGGAGCTGTACCGCCGCCGCGGCTTCGCGGCGGCGCGCGTGAACACCGCCGTCGAGATCGTGACCCAGACGCCGCCGCCCGCGCAGGTGCCGGTGTCGGTGCGCGCGGTGATCACCGAGGGGCCGGCCACCACGGTCGACGCCGTGACGTTTTCCGGCAACCAGGCGCTCGCCGAACCGGCGCTGCGCACGCGCGTGGGGCTGCGGCCCGGCGCGCCGTACGTGCCGGGACAGCTGGCGGCCGATCGCGACGCGATTCAACTCGCCTACCAGGATCTCGGCTACGAGAGCGCGTCGGTCGAGGCCCGGCCGGCGTTCAGCCAGAACGACACCCACGTCGCGATCGGCTTCGTGATCCACGAGGGACCGCAGCTGTTCGTCGACCACGTGCTGATCGTCGGCAACGTGCGGACGACCACCGGCACGATCGAGCGGGAGCTGCAGGTGAAGGCCGGCGATCCGTTCAGCCTCGCGGCGATCAACGAAAGTCAGCGGCGGCTGACCGCGCTCGGCCTCTTCCGGCGCGCGCGCATTACCGAGCTGCGCCACGGCGGTGAAACGACGCGCGATCTGCTCGTCACGATCGAGGAGGCGCCGCCGACGACGGTCGGCTACGGGGGCGGTGTCGAAGTGGGCCGCGTGGTCGTCGCCGCGCGGGAGGGACAGGTCGCGGGCGAGCGGTTCGACGTCGCGCCGCGCGCCTTCTTCGAAGTCGGCCGCCGCAACGTGTTCGGCAAGAACCGGTCGTTGAACGTGTTCACCAGCGTCGCCTTCCATTCGCAGGAGAGCGCGGCGAACGTCGAGTACCGCGCCATCGGCACGTTCCGCGAGCCGCGGGTCTTCGACACGGCCGCCGACGCATTCGTGAACGCCACCTTCGAGCAGCAGCGGCGATCCAGCTTCAACTTCTCGCGGCGCAGCCTCAGCGCCGACATCGCGCGGAAGATCACGCGCGCCGTCAGCGTCACCGCCAGCTACCAGATTCAGCGCACGTCGGTCTTCGACGAGCGGCTGGACGAACGCGACAAGCCGCTGATCGATCGTCTGTTCCCCCAGTTTCGCCTGTCCTCCTTCTCCTCGTCGCTCATCCGCGACACGCGGAACGACGCCGTCGACCCGTCGCGCGGCCAGTACGCGAGCGTCAGCGGGCAACTGGCCGGGCGCGCGATCGGGTCGCAGATCGGATTCGGGAAAGGGTTTGTGACCGCGCAGCTGTTCCGCACGATTCCACATTCGAACCGGATCGTGTTCGCCGGCAACGCGCGGTTCGGGCTGGCGTCCGGGTTTCCACGCGAAGCGCCGGGCACCGACGGCCAGCTCGAGGTGATCCGGGATCTGCCGCAGAGCGAACGCTTCTACGCCGGAGGCGATACGACGATCCGCGGCTTCGCGCTCGACCGCGTCGGAACGCGCCACATTCCCGCGCAGGCCGACGATACGCTCGACGCCGACCTGCTGCCGGTCGGCGGCAACGGTCTGGTGATCTTCAATGCCGAGCTGCGCGCGCCCATCACGGGCGGGCTGGGGATCGTCGGATTTCTCGACACCGGTAACGTCTTCTCGCGGGTCGCCGACATCGATCTGATGCAGTTGCGGACAGCGGTCGGCAGCGGCGTGCGCTACAAATCGCCGTTCGGCCCGATCCGCTTCGATCTCGGGTTCAAGGTCAACCGGCAGCCGGGCGAAGGGCTCACCGCATGGTTCATCAGCTTCGGACAGGCGTTCTAAACCAGGGATCATGAAATTGCAGATTTCAGAGGGCAGATTTCAGATTGGATTTCGGATTGGATTTCAGATTGGTGCGGGGCTGCTCGCGTGCGCGCTCGCGGGGGGCGGGGCGCGCGCCGAGACGATTGACCGCGTGCTCGCCGTGGTAGCCGGGCAGCTGATCACGCTGAGCGACGTGACGGCGGCGACCGACCTGGGGCTGCAGTCGCCGGGCGGCGCGGCCGATCCGGTGCGGGCGGTGCTGAGCCAGCTGATCGATCGCGAGCTCGTCATCGCGGAAGCGGATCGTTACGCGCCGGCCGAACCGACCGCCGAGGCCGTGGACCTCGAGGTCCAGCGCGTGCGGCAGCGATTCGTGTCGCCGGCCGCGTTCGAGGCCTCGCTCGCCCGCTCCGGGATCGACGAGAAGCACCTTCGCGAAACGCTTCGGCAGGATCTGCGGGTGCGCGCGTATCTCGATCAGCGCTTCAGCACCGCGAGCGATCGCCGCGTGACGCTGGTGGACGAATGGATGGCCGGCCTGCGCAGGCGCGGCGGCGTCATCGATCTGTATCTGTCGGGGGAACGGAAGTGACGGAGCCACCGGGTTCACACCGCGCAACGGCGCAACAGAGCAGCCGGGTTGGTCTCCGTCGCTCCGTTGCTCCGTGCCTTACGGTTCCCTCCGTACCCGCCGTCATCGGCCACCCGCAAGGTACGGCAGGAGCTGCAGCAGATCGAACCCGGCGTGGCTGACCATCGGCGCGAGGCTCGATCGGCGCCGCAGATACACCACGCCCCAGAACCCGCCGAGCAAGCCGGTCGCGATGCCGGCGTCGATCCCTTGCAGCGCGAAGTGGCCGGCGCCGAAGGCGATGCTCGTCACCACGAGTCCCACGGCCCCGCCGCCCAGCCACACCTCGAAGCGATGCAGCAGAAACGCCCGCTGAACCTCTTCGCGCACGCCGCCGGCGACGAGCACGACGAGCGCGAACAGCCACGCGTCCCGCGGTGAGCGCAGCAGCCCCTGCAGCGGGTTGTCGGGCACGTTGTGCAGCGAGGGCGCGAAGCGCCCGATGGTGAGCATCACGGCGGCCGCAATCCCCAACGCGATCGGGATCAGCAGCAGCCCGAGAATGCCTTCCCCCACGATCGGCCGACGGCCGAACAGCACGTCCCGGGGCCGTTCACCGTGCGCGTAGAGCAGGAGGAGGATCAGCCCGACGAGGAGGAGGGCGTCGCCGAGCGAGAGCGCCACGACGTAGCCGACATCGAGCTGGCCCGTCGGCGACTTCGCGTGATATCCGAACGCGAGCAGCGTCCCGCCAATCGCGTACTGCGTGACGACGTCCGCACAGAGCAGGACTTCGATGATCGCCACGACCCGCCCCGCCACCGGAGGCCGTGTCGGATCGGGGCTGAGGGCCGAGTGCTGAGGGCTCTCGGAGGGCTGAGGGCTCAGGGTTGAGGGCTGATGATTAGACAACGCATCGCGATCGTGCCATAGACCATCAGCCCTTAGCCATCAGCCCTGAACCCTCAGCCCTTCGTTTGCGCGTCAGCCCCTGATTCTGATCGTCAGAGGCGCCGCCAGCTTGAGTGTGAGCGCCGAGCCTTTGGCGAGATGGACTTCTTCGCCGCGCGTCGAGAGGACGACCGCGGTGCCGGCGCCGCCGCCGACCGCCGATCCGACGAGCGCGCCCTTCTTGCCGCCGAACAATGCGCCGATGATCGCGCCGCCCGCGGCCGGCGCGCCGATCTTCAGCGCATCCTTCCGCTTGGTCCCTTGCGCGGTGCGCGCCACCGACGCCGTGCGGATGGCGTAGCGCTGATCGTCGCCGCGCGGCGTCAGCGAGTCGAACCGCATCGCGACGTGCGCGCGCCCCTTGACCTTCGCGGATCGTGTCGCGTCCGTGACGACGCCGCTGACGCGCGATCCTTCGGACAGCACGGTGTCGCCGTGCTGGTGAACCGGACGGGTCAGGTGCGCGGTGACCGGTTCCTCCACTCGGCTGCTGTCAGAGCCGACGGCCGTGTCCAGCGTCACCGCCAACAGAGTGCCCGCGGGGATGGTGACCTCGCGCCACGCGGCGCCCGCGGGGACCGCCTCGGTCGGACGCGCCGCGGGGACCGCCTCGCTCGAACGCGCCGGTTCGGATCGGCCCGCCGTCGCCACCGGCGCCGGCTTGCCAGCGCGATCGGCGTCGGCCGTCGCAACGAACGCGGTGCCGGGCGCCGGTGTGTCCGATCGGTTGCAGCCGCCGGACACCAGACCCACGAGCAGCGCGCTGAATAATGTGATTCGCATTCCCGCCTCCATGGATCGGTCACTGCAAAGTCGTAGCCAACGGATGAGGTCGTAAACCCAATCGCTCAGCTTGCATCGATCGCGTGGCAAGGCCCAGAATGTAAAAATGACATGGTTGGGCGGTTCGAACAGATGATCGCCGCGGGAACGACTGAGGTCGTCGAAGCTGAGCCGAATGTCGCGGAGCGCGTGCTGATCGTCGAAGACGACGCGGCCGCGCGGATAGGGCTTGAACAACTCGTCAGAAGCTGGGGTTTCATCGCCGAATCCGCCTGCGACGGCGAGGAGGCGCTCGAGAAAGTCACCTCGTTCCGGCCGGCGATCGTGATCACCGACATGGTGATGCCGCGGATGGACGGTCTCGCGCTGCTGCGCGCGCTGCCGCAGGTCGGCGCCGACGTGACGACGCTGCTGTTGACCGCGCAGGGTACGGTGGACACCGCGGTCGAGGCGATGAAGGAAGGCGCATACGACTACCTCACCAAGCCGGTCGACATCCAGCGGCTGAAGATTCTGCTCGACAAGATTGTCGAACGGCTCGAGACGCTGCGCGAGGTGAAGGCGCTGCGCCGGCAGCTGCGCGAGCACGGGACGTTTGGCTCGCTCATCGGCAACAGCCCCGAAATGCGGAAGATCTACGCCGTGGTCGAGCAGGCGGCGCCGACGGCGGCGTCGGTGCTCATCACCGGGGAATCGGGCACCGGCAAGGAGCTCATCGCACAGACGATCCATCGGCTCAGTCCTCGCGCGGGCTTTCCGTTCATCGCCATCAACTGCGCGGCGATTCCCGAGACGCTGCTCGAGAGCGAAATCTTCGGCCACGAAAAGGGCGCGTTCACGGGCGCGGCCGAGCGGCGGCAGGGGTGTTTCGAGCTCGCGGACCGCGGTACGCTGTTCCTCGACGAGATTGGCGAGATGACGCCGGCCACGCAGGTGAAGCTGCTTCGCGTGCTGCAGGAACGCAGCTTCCGCCGCCTGGGGGGGCGCAACGAGCAGACGGTCGACGTGCGGGTGATCGCGGCGACCAACGTGGACCCCACCGAAGCGGTCAAGCAGGGCAAGCTGCGGGAGGACCTGTACTACCGGCTGAACGTGTTCGCGTTCCGGCTGCCGACGCTGCGCGAGCGCAAGGAGGATCTGCCGCTGCTGGTGCAGGCGTTCATCGCCGAGTTCAACACGCGCAACCAGAAGGCGATTGCCGGCCTGGATCAGGCGGCGATGCGGATGATCGAGCAGTACGCGTGGCCGGGCAATGTGCGGGAGCTGCGCAACGTGATCGAGCGCGCGACGATTCTCGCGCCCGGGCCGTTCATCGAGACCAAGCACCTGCCGCCGGTCCTGACCGATGGCCCGCCCGCGCCGAGGCCGCCGGAGCTGGCGCTGTCGCCGGGCACGACGGTGGAAGAGGCGGAGCGCAAGCTGATCGTGATGACGCTCGCCCACACGCGCGACAACAAGACGCGGGCCGCCGAAATCCTCGGCATCAGCCTCAAGACGCTGCACAACAAGCTCAACAAGCTGCGGCTCCGGCCCAAGAAAACCGAGGAGCCGCGATAGGGCCGAGCGCCGAGGGCCGAGGCGGAAACGCCCGGGAGCCCTGAGGCCCACGCCCTGAGCCCTGCCATGCGACTCGGTATCAAGGGGAAGCAAGTCCTCGGCGTCACGTCCATCGTCGGCGTGATGGTCGTCGTGCTGAGCGTGCTGCACCTGGCGAGGCTGGCGAGCGTCAGCCTCGACGAAAGCCGCGCGCGCGCCGAGCTGTTGTCCAACGCGGTCTATCACCGCGCCCAGCAGGTGGTGGTCTCCGGCGCCGAGCCGCTCGCGGCGCTGCGGGCCGATCCCGGCCTGCGGTCGATCCTCGAGTCGAGCCTGTACTCGAAGAACGTGATGTATGCGGCGCTGGTGGATGTCCACGGCGTCGCGGTCGCGCACGCCGATCGGTCTCTCGAGGGGCAGCGGCTGCTGCCGGTCGACGATCTGGGCAAGCTGCTGGAGCGATCGCCGATGTCGCAGCTGCGCGCGATTTACTCGAGCCAGGGGCAGAACCTCGAGTTCCGCGGGCCGCTGCTGCTCGGCGACACGGAGATCGGATCGACCCGCATCGGCGTGTCGACGCTCCTGATCCGGCAGGATCTCGATCAGTCGCTGCGTCCGGCGTTGCTCACGGCGCTCGGAGCGCTGGCGGTCTCGGTGCTCGTCGCCACGCTGCTGTCGCAGCTGTTCCTGCGGCCGATTCACATGATCCGCAGCGGGTTGACGCGGCTGGGCCAGGGGGAGTTCGGCGTCCAGCTGCACCTCGATCAGCAGGACGAGTTCGGGGAGCTCGGCACCTTCTTCAACACGGTCAGCGAGCAGCTGTCGGCGGATCGATCGCAGATGGCGGGACAGGTGGCGAACCTCGAGTCGGCGGTCGAGCAGTTGGAGGACGCGGTCGCGATCGTGAACGCGCGGGGCGCGCTGTTGTTCACCAATCCCGCCATGCGCGCGCTGCTGCCGGGCGCCTCGCCCGGCGCGTCGCTCGACGCGATGCTGCCGGCCGATCACCCGCTGCGACGGCTGTCGGAACAGACGTTGGCGAGCCGGCAGTCGCGAGGGCCGCTGTCGGCGCGATTCGGCGACAGCGGGGAGCGGCTGGTGATGACGCACGCCATCAGCGACCCGAAGGGCGATCTGGTCGGCATCATGCTGATCGCGCGCAACGTGGAGTACCTGAGCGAGGTGCAGTCGACGGTGCGCTACTCGCGCAAGCTCGCCGCGCTCGGCCGTCTGTCGGCCGGTGTGGCGCACGAGGTGAAGAATCCGCTGAACGCCATGATGATCCACCTCGAGCTGCTGCGGCAGCAGGTCGCGCCGGCGCAGGCGCGCGGGTCCGCTGTCGCCGTGGCGGAGCCGCCGATGGACCGCGGTGAGGCGCTCCAGCACGTGGACGTCATCGCGCACGAGATCCGCCGGCTGGACGAGGTGGTGCAGGGATTCCTGAAGTTCACGCGGCCCGAGGATCTGACGCTGCAGCCGCTGCAGCTGCGCGCGCTGCTCGACGAGATCGTGCCGATCGTGCGGCCGGAGGCCGATCGCGCGCGCGTGCAGCTGACCGTCGACTGCGACGGCGCGCCCGATATCAACGGCGATCCGGCGATGCTCCGCCAGGCGTTCCTCAACCTCGCGCTGAACGCCTGCCAGGCGATGCCCAACGGCGGCACGTTGCGGATTCGCTGCGAGTCTGCGCGCGTGCGCCGCGTCGCGGTCGTGTTCAGCGACACCGGGGTGGGCATCGCGCCCGCCGATCTGCAGCGGATTTTCGATCTCTATTTCACGACGAAGGAAAAAGGCAGCGGGATCGGCCTCTCGATGGTGTACCGGACGGTGCAGATGCACGACGGCGAGATCGAAGTGCAGTCGACGCCCGGCGCCGGGACGACGTTCCGGGTCCTGCTGCCGCAGGCTTGAAGATGTCAAAGACGCTCTGGCTTTTCGTGGTGATGGCGCCGCTCGCGGCCGGCTGCACGCACGCACAGGCGAAGACGACGCCCGACATGCCGGCGCTCGAGATGCCGGCGCCGCCGCCGCGCGACGTCGAGCCGACGGGGGTGGAGGCGCCGCCGCCGGTGTCGCTCGCCACTGAACCGGCGCGCAACACCCCGGCGCGTCCGAGGCCGTCCGCGCCGCCGCCGAGAGTCGAGGCTCCCAAGGCTGAGCCGCCCAAGCCCGATCCCCCACCGGTTGCGGAGCCGCCGAAGGGTGCGGAAGAGCCGGCCAGACCGCCGACGACGCTTCAGACGACGCCGGCGACGGCGGAAGAAGAAGTGGAGCGGGGGATCCGAGTGTCGCTGCAGCGAGCGACGGCCGACCTCGGCCGTGTGGACTATCGCGCGCTGAACGCCGACGCGCGAAATCAGTACGACACCGCCAAACGATTCGTGCGTCAGGCCGACGACGCGATCCGTACGAAGAATCTGGTGTTCGCGAAAAATCTTGCGGAAAAAGCGGCGACGATCGCCGCTCAGCTGGCCGGACGCTGACGATGCACAGCCATGCACGGGCGTCAACATCTTGCGACTGACCTAAAAGAAAGACACAATATGTAGTGTTTACACGCTTGACAAACGTTCACAGTCAAGCGCATATTTGTCAGCCGGGCGAGACAGAGCGAACGAGCGGGAATCCCCCCAGCTTCTTGTGAGTTCGCAGCAGGTTTCAGGGTTCTGAGCGGCCCACGAATTTCCACTACAGCTACGACGGTCACCTCCGGGGCTGGAGGGCGATCGCCGCGATCCGGGGAACTCTCCCAGGAATGAACGGAGCCGACGAGATGAAAGAAGGCGCTGCCTACCAAGCCGCAAGTGCCGGCCAGCAGCCGGTTGAAAGCAGTGGGACGGCTGGCGTGCCGCCGTTCGTCGAAGCGGAGAAGCCGCGCGCGAAGGCGCGAACGGCGGCCGCCGTGGCGGGGCTGACGTTCCCGCGCTTCTTTACGGAAGCGGGCGTCGACCCGTTCGACGAGGTCGAATGGGAAATCCGCTCCGCCCTGATCGGCAACGAACGCGGCGAGATGGTGTTCGAGCAGCGCGACGTCGAGATCCCGAAACCCTGGTCGCAGCAGGCGACCAACATCGTCGTCTCGAAATACTTCCGTGGGCAGATCGGGACCCCGGAGCGTGAGCACAGCGTCAAGCAGCTCATCGGCCGCGTCGTGGACACGATCACGATGTGGGCGAAGTCGAACAAGTACTTCACGAACGACGAAGACCTGTCGGCGTTCAGCGACGACCTGAAGCACATCCTGGTGTATCAGAAGGCGGCGTTCAACAGTCCCGTCTGGTTCAACTGCGGGTTCGAGAAGGCGCCGCAGTGTTCGGCCTGCTTCATCAACTCGGTCCAGGACACGATGGATTCCATCCTGACCCTGGCACGGACCGAGGGGATGCTGTTCAAGTTCGGATCGGGCACCGGGACGAACCTGTCGCCGATCCGGTCGTCGAAAGAAGTGCTCGCGGGCGGCGGCACGGCGTCCGGGCCGGTGTCGTTCATGAAGGGCTACGACGCGTTTGCGGGCGTCATCAAGTCGGGCGGCAAGACGCGCCGCGCGGCGAAGATGGTCATCCTCAACGCGGACCATCCGGACATCGTCGAGTTCATCAACTGCAAGGTCGAGGAAGAGAAGAAGGCGTGGGCGCTGATCGACGCCGGCTACGACGGCTCGTTCACCGGTCCCGCGTATTCGTCGGTCTTCTTCCAGAACTCGAACAACAGCGTGCGGGTCACCGACGACTTCATGCGCGCCGTGCTGGACGACAGCACGTGGGACACCAAAGCCGTGCGCGACGGGGCGGTCATGGAGACCTACAAGGCGCGCGAGCTGATGACCCTCATCGCCGAGGGCACGCACGTGTGCGGCGACCCGGGGATGCAGTTCGACACGACGATCAACGAGTGGCACACGTGTCCGGAGACGGATCGCATTCACGCGAGCAACCCGTGTTCGGAGTACATGTTCCTCAACGACTCGGCGTGCAACCTGGCGTCGATCAACCTGATGAAATTCGTGAAGGCCGACGGCGAGTTCGACACCGTCGCCTACAAGGCGGCGATCCGCACCCTGCTCACGGCGCAGGAGATCATCGTCGACAACGCGAGCTACCCGAGCGAGTCGATCGGCAGGAACAGCCACGCGTACCGGCCGCTGGGCCTGGGCTATGCGAACCTGGGTGCGCTGCTGATGTCGCGCGGTCTGCCGTACGACAGCGACGGCGGGCGCGACTACGCGGCGGCGCTGACGGCGCTGATGACCGGCGAGGCGTACGCACAGTCGGCGCGCATCGCGCGCGACCACGGCGGGCCGTTCTCCGGCTACGAGAAGAACCGCGAGCCGTTCCTCCGCGTCATGCGCAAGCACCGCGACGCGATGCGCGACGTCAACGGGCGCAACGTGCCGTCGGATCTGTACGCCGCCGCCCGGACGTCGTGGGACGATGCGGTGGAGCTCGGCGAGCAGTTCGGCTACCGGAACGCGCAGGCCACGGTGCTGGCGCCGACCGGGACGATCGGCTTCATGATGGACTGCGACACGACCGGCGTCGAGCCGGACATCGCGCTGGTCAAGTACAAGAAGCTGGTCGGCGGCGGGATGATGAAGATCGTCAACCAGACGGTGCCGATGGCGCTGACCAAGCTCGGCTACTCGCAGCCGCAGGTGGACGCGATCATCGACTACATCGACAAGAACGAGACCATCGAAGGGGCGCCGGCGCTGAAGGACTCGCACCTGCCGGTCTTCGATTGCGCGTTCAAGGCTGCGAAGGGGCAGCGCTCCATTCAGTACATGGGCCACATCAAGATGATGGGCGCGACGCAGCCCTTCATCTCCGGCGCGATCTCCAAGACGGTCAACGTGCCGAAAGAGGCGACCGTCGAAGACATCATGCAGGCCTACATCCAGTCGTGGAAGCTGGGCGCGAAGGCGATCT
>JAYVYV010000112.1:0-4742 GCA_043783985.1 Acidobacteriota bacterium
GGGTCGTGGAACACCAGCTCGGGGCGCTTGTAGCCGGTGAAGCGGCGCGCGAAGCCGAGCGTCAGCGCGTCGGGCTCGAGCAGCGTGCCGGCCGCGACCACGCGCGGGATGCCGACGTGCTCTTCGACCCACCGCTGGCGCGCGCGCTCGCGGATGAACGTGAAGAGATAGCGGCGCAGCGACTGCCGGACGGCCCACAACTCCTCGTCGGGGATCGCGAGCACGCCCTCCCAGAGCGACGGTTCGTCGTGGCGATCGATCCAGCCGGCGCCGAGGTATCGCGTGAAAAGATCGGCGAGGTCGCCGGCGATCCAGGTCGGGAGGTGGACGCCGTTGGTGACCGCCGACACCGGCCGCTGCGCCTCGGGCGTCTCCGGCCACATCGGCGCGAACATCGCGCGCGTCACCGCGCCGTGCAGCTGGCTGACCGCGTTGGTCGAGCCGGCCGAGCGGATGGCCAGGGCGGTCATGTTGAACTGGACGCCGCCGCCGTTGTCGTACGATCCGAGCGCGAGAAACTTGTCGCGGTTGTCGCCCAGCGTCCCCCAGCAGCCGGCGAGATGCTTCTCGACGAGGCTGAACGGAAACGCGTCGTGTCCGGCCGGCACCGGCGTGTGGGTCGTGAACATCGTGGTCTTTCGGATCTCCGCGAGCGCGTCGTCGAAGGACGCGCCCTTCTCGACGAGATCGCGAATGCGCTGGAGCACGACGAAGCCGGCGTGGCCTTCGTTGAGGTGGAACACGCCCGGATCCACGCCCAGCGCCTTCAGCGCGCGCACGCCGCCGATGCCGAGGATGATTTCCTGCTGGATGCGCGTTTCCCGATCGCCGCCGTAGAGGCGCGCCGACAACTCGCGATCCCACGGCGCGTTCTCCTCGAGGCTCGTGTCGAGCAGATACAGCGTCACGCGCCCCAGGCGCACGCGCCAGACGGCGACCAGCACCGATCGGTCGCCGAGCGGCACCGCCGTGATGCATGGCGTGCCGTCGGGCGTCAGCGCCGGCTCGATCGGCGCATCGTCCCAGTTGAGGCGCTCGTAGCTTTCTTCCTGCCAGCCTTCCGCCGAGATGTGCTGGTGAAAATAACCTTGCGGGTACATGAAGCCGACGCCGATGAGCGGCACGCCGAGGTCGCTGGCTTCCTTGCAATGATCGCCGGCGAGCACGCCGAGGCCGCCGGCGTAGATCGGCAGCGACTGGTGGAGCGCGAACTCCGCGGAGAAGTAGGCGATGGCCTGGCCGCTGACGTGGGGCATCGAGTTCGTCCACCACGTGTTGTGCGCCGCGCGCGCCGCGTCGAGTTCGATGATCGCGCGATCGTAGATCTCGAGAAACGCCGGATCGGCGGCCGCCCGATCGAGCCCGTCGCGCGTCACCAGCTGGAGCATCCGCTCGGGGTTGTGCGCGGTCGCGCGCCAGACGCCGTAGTCGAGACGCCGGAAGACCGCGCGGGCGTCGGGGTGCCAACTCCACCACAGATCGCCGGCCAGATCGTCGAGACGAGCGAGGCGTTCAGGAAAAGACGGAGGGGTGCGGTCTGGGGTCATGGGGGACAGGCGCCGACGAGCGCGGCGAATTTCGCGAGATCGATGTTGCCGCCCGACACGACGGCGACGATTTTTCCTGCGCCCGCGCGGCCGCTCAGCGCCGCGGCGATCGCGCACCCGGCGGCCCCCTCGGCAATCACGCGCGCACGCTCGGCCACCAGCTTCATGCCGCGCGCGACCTCGTCGAGCGAGACGACGAGCGAGCCCGACAGCGGCGCCAGCAGCGGCCACATCGTCGGCAGCACCGACTTCCCGCCCGCGCCGTCCACGAACGAGGCTCGCCAGTGGTCGAAATAGACCGGCCGTCCCGCGGCGAGCGACGCCGACAGCGGGGCGGCCGTCTCCGGTTCCGCGGCGTAGAGACGGGTGCCCGGTTTCAGCTCGCGCACGACCGCGGCGAGGCCGGCAAGGAGCCCCCCGCCGCCCAGTGGCGCCACGATCGCGTCGACATCAGGAAGGTCTTCGAGAATCTCGAGGCCCGCCGTCGCGTTGCCCGCGATGAACCGATCGTCGTCGAACGGGTGGACGAAATGGCCGGTCATGCGGGCGGACCCGTGCGATTCCACGGTGTGCCAGCACTCGTCGTAGGTCGCGCGGACGATCGACGCGCCGAGCCGCTCGATGGCGCGGATCTTCGTGTCGGGAGCGGTGTCCATCACCATCACGGAACAGCGCGCGCCGGCCTTGCGCGCGGCGAACGCCACGCCCTGCGCCGCGTTCCCGGCGCTCACCGTCCAGACGCCGGCCGACAGCTGCGCGGGCGTCAGCTGCCGCACTACGTTGTAGGCGCCGCGAATCTTGAAGGAGCCGATCGGCTGCAGCGCCTCGAGCTTGAGATAGAGGTCGGGGCCGTCGGCGAGCTCCACGCGAATGAGCGGCGTTCGGACTGCGGCCTCGTAGACGGCGCCGGCCGCATCACGGATAGACGAGAGGGAGATGTGCCGGCCGGAGACGTCGGTGCCCAAACACCCGGGATCGTACCTCGATTCACGCGCCTCGTCCATAATAGGGCGTGCCGCCAGTCGTTCTCTCATCCGCGAACGGACATGAGTTCAGGAACGGCGGGAGCGAGACGTGCGTGGAGCTCGCCTTCCGGCTGATGACCGACGCGCGGGCTCCGCGCGATCCGCTCGAGGCGCTGGTTGAAGGCGTGGCGATCGTCGAGCTCGACGCCGGGGAAACCAGCGTCGGCCGCGGCAGCCTGCCCAACGCCGAGGGTGTGGTGCAGCTCGACGCCAGCTGCATGGACGGACCTCGACGCCGGGCGGGCGGCGTCGCCGCCCTCGAAGGGATCGCGACGGCCGCGCGCGTCGCACTCCGCGTGATGCGCGAGACGCCGCACCATCTCCTGGCGGGGCAGGGCGCGCAGGACTTCGCGCTGGCCTGTGGCTTCGCGATCGAGGATCTCCTGACGCCGAAGGCGCGGGGGCTCTGGATCGAATGGCGCCGGCGCATGGACGCCCGCGCCCCGGTCCCGGCGCGCGAGCGTCTGGAAGCCGGCTACGCCGTCGGCCTCGAGATGTCGCGCGAAAACCTGATCGACCCGAACCATCTCTGGGGCACCATCCACTGCAACGCCGTGGGGCCGCGCGGCGAGATCTGCGGGGTGACGGCCACGAGCGGCCTGGCCTGGAAGCTTCCCGGGCGCGTCGGCGATTCGCCGATTCTGGGTGCCGGACTTTATGTTGACGGCGCGGTCGGTGCAGCCGGCTCAACCGGCCGGGGCGAAGCAAACCTCTACAATCTCTGTTCGTTCTTAATAGTTGAAGAAATGAGAAACGGAAAACACCCGAAGGACGCGGGCATGGAAGCGTTGCGGCGTATCAAGGCCAATACGATTGAGAAACGACTGCTGAACAGCAAAGGCAATCCAAACTTCGGCATTAACTTTTATATCCTTAATGCAAGAGGCGAGTTCGCCGGCATGACGATGTATCCGGGAGCTTCGTTTGCGATCTGTAATGAGGGCGGTCCGCAAACGCTGCTCTGCGACGCGTTGCTGCAAGGCAAGTCTTCTGACTGATTCAACGTAACTTAAACGTTCACGAGCCGGCGGGGACAAGCCCACCTTCCCAACCCCGAGATGGTCTGAGTTGACTCGTGATTCTTGATGGAAAGTCTTTCAACCCGGGATATGCGAGCCAATCAGGGAGTCTCTAAGGTTGGGAAGGCGGGCTTGCCCCCGCTAATTCGTTAACGAGCGCCGCTGGCGGTGAGTTGCCTGGTTTCCGTCTGCCGCTTAACGATCACGAGTGTAATGTCGTCAGCCGCTTGCGTACCCTGAGAGAATTTAGTCAGCGCCGATTCAATGCGATCGCGAATCCCGGCCGCCGAAGCATCAACGTTGCGTGAGACCACTTCATAAAGTCTGGTTGGTCCGAACTCCTCGCCATTGGGACTAGCCGCCTCCGTCACGCCATCAGAATAGATGACGAGCACGTCGCCCATCTGCATCGTAGTGCGGCCTTCGCGGTAGTCTGCATCGGCTTTAATTCCCAAAGGCAAACCGCCCGAGGCCAACTGCTCGACAGTGCCGGCGGCATGAACGATCAGCGGCGGATTATGACCGGCGTTTAGAAAAGACAGCGCGCCGGACTCGGGATCGAGCTCCGCGTAAAAGAGTGTGACAAAACGATTCGATGGAATATTGTCAGAGAGGTAGCGATTGACCGCTGAAATTGTTTCCACGAGGGTGTCGTGTGACCCGGTCTGCGCGTGAATGGCCGCGTGCAGCGACGACATCAAGAGCGCGGCCGCAGTTCCCTTGCCCGACACGTCTCCCAGCGCAATCACCAAACGCCCGTCGTCGCGCTTAATGAAGTCGTAATAGTCTCCGCCGATTTCGTAACAGGGAAAACTGATCCCCTGCAATTCATAGCCAGCCACTACGGGCGGCGCAGTCGGCTGAAAGCGCTGCTGAATTTCCATCGCCAGTTGCAGTTCGCGCTCCAGTCGCTCCTGCTGGAATCGTGCTTCAACCAGCCGCGCGTTCTCGACACGGATGGCCGCGACCGACGCCAGGGTCGTCAACACCTTGAGATGGTCTTCCGTAAATCTTCCTTCCGCGATTGGTGAGTCGGCATAAATGATGCCGAAGACTTTCTCCGAAACTCCCAAAGGAACAGCGAGCACTGATCGCACTCCTTGCAGCACAACTGTGCCGCTGGCAAAACGCGGATCGTGTTGCGCGTCTGA
>JAYVYV010000113.1:0-4738 GCA_043783985.1 Acidobacteriota bacterium
GACAGCTCGCTGACGCGCAAAAGCAGATCGCGACGCAGGTCGCGAGGACCCCCCAGGGCGACGCCGGCAAGGATGCCGTCCGCAAGCTGGCCGGTGAACAGGATCGCCTGGCCGAGCGCGCGCAGAAGCTGCAGGAATCGCTCAGGCAGCAGGGGGCGGGAGCTCGAGGTGCTCAATCTGCTCAAGGTGCTCGAGGTTCTCAAGGTTCGCAAGGTTCGCAAGAAATCGCCGCGGAGGTCGCCAAGGACATCGAGCGGCAGCAGCTTGCCGACCGCATGCGGCAGGCCGCCGGCTCGCTGCGTGCCGCCACCGAGGATCCCAGAGGAGGGCGCGGGAATACGGCGTCGCGGTCGACCGACGATCCGCGCGCCCAGGCCTCCTCGCAGCAGGAGCTCGCAAAGGCGCTCGAGAAGGCTGCCGACAAGCTCGCTGCGTCAACCGGGTCGCAGGACGCCGAATCGCAGAAACTGTCCGAACAGCGCGCTCGTGCACAGGAACTGCGCGAGCGCCTGAACGAGACGAGTCGGGCGCTCGGACAGATGGCGCAGGCGGGGGCAGGCAAGGCCGCGCAGGCGGGTAAGGTTGGTGGGGCCGGGCGGGCAGGAGAGGCCGGACGGGCAGGCCAGTCCGGGCAGAGCGGCGCCAGCGCGCAGAAATCACCGGGCGACGCCGGCAAGACCGGCGAAGGGCAGGCCGGCGGCGGTGGCGGCGCCGGGAGCGATGTCGACAAGCTTCGCCAGCAATATCAACGTCAACTGCAGGAGACCAAGGATCTGGCCGAGCAGATGCGGCGCGGGGACCCCGCCTTTGCGCGCGGAGGCGGCGGGGGCTTCAGCTTCGACGCGCCGACCAGTGTCGGGCTCTCGGCCCCGGGCACCGAAGCGTTCAAGCAGGACTTCGCGAAATGGGAAGAGATGCGCCGTCAGGCGACCCAACTGCTCGACAACGTCGAGGCGTCGCTGTCGAAGAAGCTCCAGGCCAGGCAGGCGCACGACCGGCTCGCCGCCGGCGCCGACGACAAGGCGCCTCCCGGCTACCAGAAGCGGGTCGATGATTATTTCAAGGCGATCGCGAGCAAGAAGAAACCGTAGATGCATTTTGCTTACCCGCTGCCGTGGTGGCTGGCGGTCGTGCTGGCGGCAGCCATCGGCGCCGTTGCGTACGCGGAGTATCGGCGCCCGCTCTCTCCGCTCACGCCCGCGCAGCGCGGTGTGCTCGTCGGCCTTCGGGTGCTCGCGCTTGCGGCGCTCGTCCTCCTGCTGTTCCGCCCCATCGCCGTCCTCCCGCCGGCCGGTTCGCACGACGCCGTCGTGCCCGTCCTCGTCGACGTGTCGCGCAGCATGCGGCTCGGGGACGCGGACGGCCAGACACGCATTGCGCGCGCGAACGCCCTGCTCAAGAACGAGCTCGGCCTGCCGCTGACCTCCCGCTTCAAGACCGAGATCTACGCCATCGGCGACGGCCTCGCGCCCGCGAAGGTGGACGCCTTGGCCGCCGATGCGCGGCGCACGGACTTGTACGGAGCCCTGGCCTCCGTGCGCGAGCGCTACCGCGGCCAGCGCGTCGCCGGAATCGTCGTCGTCTCCGACGGTGCAGATACTGGACCCGGCAGGGCAGGCGGGCCCGATGGGTCCAGCGGGACGGACGGCTCTCGCGAGGTCGGAGGACCACCCGTGTTTGCCGTCGGCGTCGGATCGCCCGATGGCCCGCGCGATCGGGAAGTGCTCGGCCTGACGGCCGGCGATCCGCGGCTCGATCATGCGACGGTCGACCTGCACGTGACCGCGGCCAGCAGCGGGTTCGGGCGCGCAGCGTTCTCATTGCGCGTGCTGGCCAACGGCCAGGTGCTGGACACGCGGCGTCTCGTGCCGCCGGCCGACGGCTCGCCGATCGATGAGGTCTTCACTGTGTCCCCCGATCCGTTGAACGCCACGGTCTACACCGCCGAGATTCCTCCCGACGCGGCCGAGGCCGTCGGTGAGAACAACAGCCGCAGCCTGCTCGTGAGTCCCGCCGGCCGCAAGCGCCGCGTGCTGCTCGTCGAAGGAGCCCCGGGGTTCGAGCACAGCTTCATCGCCCGCGCGCTCGCCGGCGATCCCGGGCTCGACGTCGATTCGGTGACGCGCAAAGGCAAGAACGCCGACGGTCAGGACACGTTTTTCGTCCAGGCGGGAGGCGGCCGTTCGCCAGCGCTTGCGCTGGGCTTTCCGGCGACGCGCGAGCAGCTGTTCGCATACGACGCCCTGGTCATCGCGAACGTCGACGGCGACTTCTTCTCGCGCGCGCAGCTGAAGATGGCGGCCGATTTCGTCGCCGAGCGCGGCGGCGGTCTGCTGGTGCTCGGCGGCCGTTCGTTCGCCCAGCGCGGCCTGTCGGGCACGGCTCTCGAGGACGTGCTGCCCGTGGAGGTCAACGACCGGCGCGGCGGCTTCCTGCGCACCTCGCTGGGTGCCGGCGACCTCCCGGCGCACAACCGTGTGATGCTGACGCCGGAAGGGGAGACCCACCCGATCATGCGCCTCGGCGCATCGCCCGCCGAGACGCGCAAGATGTGGTCGGCGCTGCCCGCGCTCGCCTCGAGCGCGCCGCTCGGCGGACCGCGCCCCGGCGCCACCATCCTCGCCCTGACGACGGCGCCCGGCGGCGGCCTGTTTCCGGTGGTCGCGGTTCAGCGCTACGGGCAGGGACGGTCGATGGTCTTCGCGGGCGAAGCGTCGTGGCGCTGGAAGATGATGGTCGCCTCGACCGACCGCTCCTACGAGTTCTTCTGGCGGCAGTCGGCGCGCTGGCTCGCGTCCGGCGCTCCCGAGATGGTCGCGATCCGGGTGCCCGAGGCGCCCGAGCCCGGCGATGCGATCGCGATTGACGTCGATGCCAGGGACGCGGCGTTCGCGCCGGTGCCGGACGCGACGATCGACGCGACGGTGACGCTGCCAGGCGGTGTCACGCAGCCGGTCAAGCTTCGCCACGCCGATCCCGCGGGCGGGCGCTACACGGCGGCGTTCGGTCCGGAGCAGCCCGGACTGTACCGTATCCACGCCGACGCGCGCCGCGGCGCCGCGTTCCTCGGCGCCGCCGATCGGTGGATGTACGTCGGCGGCGCGGACCGCGAGTTCTCGGATCCACGGCTCAACGAAGGCGTGCTCCGCCGCCTCGCGCGCAATTCCGGCGGACGCTATGTCCGCGCGGCGGACGCGTCGAAGGTGCCCACGTGGCTGGAGGCGACCGTGCCGCAGAACGCCGCGCCGGAACGCCGCGATCTCTGGCACGAGCCATGGACGTTCGCCCTCATCATCATCGTGTTGTCGGCCGAGTGGATGCTGCGCCGGCGCTGGGGCCTCCGATGAATTCTCAATTCAGAATTTGGAATTCAGAATTCGCGCGTCGCTGCATCACGGCGGCCGCGCTGCTCCTGGTGCTCGCCGTGGCGTCCGATGCGGCTGCCGGCAATCGGTTCGCGCTGGTGGTCACCGGCGCGTCCGGCGGCGACGCGTACGCGCAGAAGTACGCGAAGTGGCGCACCTCGTTCGTCGAGACGCTCCGCGGCAAATTTCACTACGACCCGGAGCGTCTCATCGTCCTCGCGGAAACCGCCCCCCGGCAAGGCTCGGGGCCCGCCGAGGACGGCGTGCGATCGGCCACGCGTGAGAACGTGCGCGGCGTGCTGGCCGATCTCCGCCAGCGGATGACGAAGGACGACCAGCTCCTCGTGCTCCTCATCGGCCACGGCACGTCGCTCGACGGCGACGAAGCCAAGTTCAACCTGGTCGGTCCCGATTTGAGCGCCGGCGAGTGGAGGGAGCTGCTGCGGCCGCTGCCGGGGCGCCTGGTCTTCGTGAACACCACGGGCGCAAGTTTTCCGTTCCTGCGCAAACTGGCCGGCAAGGGACGCGTCGTCCTGACCGCGACCGACACGGTCGCGCAGCAGTTCGAGACCGTGTTTCCCGAGTTCTTCGTCAAGGCGTTCGACGATGCGGCGGCCGACCTCGATCGGAACAACCGCGTGTCGATCTGGGAGGCCTTCACGTACGCGAGCGCCGGGGTGCGGCAGTGGTTCGAGCAGAAGGGGCAGCTGCCGACGGAGCGGCCCCTGCTCGACGACACGGGCGCGGGCATCGGGCGCGAGGCGCAGAACCCGGGGAGCGACGGCGCGATCGCGCGCGTCACGTATCTCGAGCCGGACGCCGCGCTGACGCTGCCGGCCGACGCGGCCCTCGCCGGCCTCATGCGCCGCCGGGCCGAACTCGACACGCTGCTCGAGGAACTGAAGGCCCGCAAGGAATCGACCCCGCCCGATCTGTACGACGCCGATCTCGAGAAGCTGCTCGTCGAGATCGCGCGTGTCTCGGCCCGGATCCGCGCCCAGTCGTAGTAGTATTACCAGTAGGAGTAATACCATGCGCGTGACGACCAAGGGTCAGGTCACCATCCCTCAGGACATCCGCGAGCGTCTCGGCATCCTGCCGCACAGCGAGGTCGAGTTCGACATCGTCGGCGACAGCGTGCGGATCCGGAAGAAGAAGGGCAGCAAGACTCGTGGGCAACTGTTAATCGACCACATGCGGCGGGGGCCGAAGCCGATGCCTGGGATGACCACGGACGAGCTGATGGCGATGACGCGGGGCGAGGATTGAGAACAACGCTGGTCGACTCGAACGTCCTGTTCGACTTTCTATCGGAGGACGACGAATGGTTCGATTGGTCGGCCGCGATGCTGAAAGAGGCGGCGAACGCCGGC
>JAYVYV010000114.1:0-4733 GCA_043783985.1 Acidobacteriota bacterium
TCAGCTTGAGCGTCTTCAGATCGACGATGCTCACCTTGTTCTCGCGGCCGTTGCTCGAAAAGCCCTTGCCGATCTCCGGGACGGCGATGAAACCATGCACGCCTGGCGTATCGGGAATGTCGCCGACGACCGTGTTGGTTTGCGTGTCGATCACGACGACGTGCGTCGCGTGGCTGACATACAGACGGTGCGCGGCGGGGTCCACCGAGAGGTAGTCCCATCCGCCTTCGCCGCCGATCGCGATCGTCTTGCCCGCGTGATATGGGCCCTCCTGTCCCTGGAGGCCGATCGCCGCCGCCAGACACAGAACCGCCGCGCTCGCCAGTGCGTGTCGCATACTCGCTCCTTTATTCCGGTGTCGGACACCGTGTCGCTTGTACCCGGTGTCTGACACCGGCTTCAGAACTTCATGCGCGCCGAGAACTGGAGTTGACGCGCGGGCCGCGCCGAGACCGGCTGGCCGAACAGCGGCGAGCTCAGTGTGCCGACGAACGAAGCGTAGTTTACGTGGTTCAGCACGTTGAAGGCGTCGAATCCGAGCGTGATTTCGCGCGCGTCCTTGCCGACGCCGAGCTTGATGTCGCGCGACGCGCGCAGGTCGAGCGAGGCGAAGCCGGCGGTCTGGAGGCGGTTGCGCGGCACGCCCGCGGGCCGCGCGCGCCCCCGCCCGTTGTTGAAGAGATCGAGCCCGAGCGTCTCGTTGTAGGGCCCGCCCGAGTTCATCGACAGCCCCATGCCGAGATCGAAGATCCCGAACATCGTCGTGCGGCCGAGCAGGTTGAAGCGATGCCGCCGGTCGAAGTCCGCGCGCGCCCATTCGCCCGACAGATCGTAGTCGTTGGCGGGGAACGATCCAATGCCATTCGTGTCGTTCCAGCCGCGGCTCAGCGTGTACTGCATCTGCCCGTTGAACCAGCTCGACAGCTTGCCGCGCACGGTGACCTGGAGCGAGTCGGTCTCCTGACGTCCGGTGGATTCCACCTGCCGCACGGCGCCGTAGGCCGGGTCGGGGCGGCGTCACGATTCGATCGGACGGATCGCCCGACACGCCGTTTCGCGGCGACGAGGATCTGCTCCGCCGCCTGGTGCTGAACGTGCTGCAGAACGCCGTCCAGCACACGCCGGCTGGAGGATCCGTTGCGGTGGACATCCGGCAGGAGCCGGAAGCGGTGATGATTCGCGTGACCGATGAAGGCCCCGGGATCCCGCCAGACGACCAGCGGCGGATCTTCGACCGGTTCGTGCAGCTCGACCCGGCCAGGCGCGGGCAGGGGACGGGGCTGGGCCTGCCGATCGCGCGCTGGATCGCTGAAGCGCACGCCGGCACGCTCGTCCTGGAGCAGACCGGTCCTCGCGGAAGCACGTTTTGCGTTTCACTCCCCACGGGCTGGAGTGCGAAGGGTCAATAGTTCGAAGCTGGAGCACCGATACAGGCGCCCCTTCCTCGACCTTCAGCGGCTGCGGTACCCTCTGGTCATGCTCAGGGACATCGCGCGCGCGCTCCCGGGCGTCGTGATTGTCACGGTCTCGCTGGCGGGCTGCCGCTCGCCCGCAGGCACGGATGTGGCGCGGCTCGAGCCTCCGGGCCGCGATGCCCGCGCGCACAGCGAAGGCGATACCGCGATTCTGGTGAACGGCCGCCGCGTGACGCCGGCCGGTCGCGTCGTGCGCACGCAGTCGTACGCGTGGGGATTGGCGCTCAGCCCGGACGGGTCGCACGCGGCGGTCCTGCACAAGGACGCCGTCGAGATCGTGGATCTGCGCGAGCCGCACGCCGTGCGCCGCGTGACCGCGGCCGGCTCCGACCGATCCGGTCGATTCGGAACCGGATCCTACATGGGCTGCGCGTTCTCGCTTGACGGAAGGCGGTTGTACTACGGGAGCGCGAACGAAGGGCGCATCATCGTGCTCGACGTCGCCACCACCACCGTGGTCGCCACCATCGAGCTGAACGGCGGGGGATACGACGACAGTTTTGCCGGCGACCTCGCGCTCAGCCGCGATGGCCGTCGCCTCGTCGTCGTCGATCAGTTCAACTATCGCCTCGTGACCGTCGACGTCGAGACCGGCAAGGTCGTCGGGTCGGTCCGTGTGGGACGAAATCCGTTCGCCGTCGCCTTGTCGCCCGACGGGCGGTTTGCGTGGGTGTCGAACGTGGGGATGTTCGAGTACCCGCTCGTGCCGGGCGTGACACCCGAGACCAGGGCGGAGAAAGGTCTGGCGTTCCCCGCGTACGGCATCCCGTCGAAAGAAGCCGAAGACGGCGTCGTGGTGAACGGCGTCCGCGTGCCGGGGCTCGGAAGCCCGAACCACGCCGATGCGATGTCGGTGTTCAGCGTCGACGTCGCCGCCGGGCGCGTCGCCAGGCGCATCAAGACCGGCTATCTGGTAGGCGTGGATCGCGACGACATCACGACCGTCGGCGGCGCCAGCCCGGGCGCGCTCGTGGCCGGACGCGCGCGCGTCTACGTGGCGAATGCGACCAACGATACGATCTCGATCATCGACGCGGCGAGCGGCGCCCGCGTGAGCGAGATCGCGCTCACGGTGCCGGGCCTCGAACGCCTGCGCGGCGTGCTGCCGTTCGGGATGGCGCTGACCGCCGACGAAACGCGGCTCTATGTCGCATGCGCCGGCCTGAATGCCGTGGCGGTGATCGATCTGCCGGCCGGCCGTCTCGCCGGGTACATGCCCGCCGCCTGGTTTCCCTCGATGGTCGCCCTGGCCGCCAACGACCGGACGCTCCTGGTCAGCAGCGCCAAGGGGCTGGGTTCCGGACCCAACGGCGGGCGCGGGTTCGTCGACCCGCCGCGCGGCGCGTCGGCGGCCGACGTGATGAACGGGACGCTGCAGATCGTCGCGGTTCCCGATGAGCGTCAGCTTGCGGCGTATACCAGGCAGGTCGTCGAGAACACCTACCAGGCCTACCCGACCCACACGACCGCCTCGACCCACCAGCCCCGCCTGCCCGATCTGTCCCTGATCAAGCACGTGGTCTTCATCGTGAAGGAAAACCGGACGTTCGACCAGGTGTTCGGACAGCGTCGTGGGGTCGACGGCGACGCGTCGATCGCGGATCTTGGACTGCGGATGACGGTCCGGAGTCCGGACGGGTCGCGATCGCTCGGTCCCGTGGACGTCTCGCCGAACCACCACGCGCTGGCGGACCGCTTCACGTTGTTCGACAATTTCTACTGCGACAGCGATCAGTCGAACACCGGGCACCGCTGGGTCGTCGGCGTGTACCCGAACGAATGGGTGGAGGTGAACGCGCGCTCGCGGATCGAAGCGCGGCTCTTCAGCTCCGCGCCGGGGCGGCGCTACGTCAACGGCACGAGCGCGACGGTGCTGCCCGAGGACTACAACGAAGCCGGCGCGCTCTGGGAGCACCTGGCGCGCCACCACGTGTCGTTCTACAACTTCGGATTCGGCACCGAGATGCCCGCATCGCTCGAGCAGCAGATGTTCAAGGAGACCGGCATCCGCATGACCGTCAGCTTCCCGCTGCCCAAGCCGCTGTTCGACCGCACGTCGCGCGTCTATCCGACGTTCAACATGGCGATCCCGGATCAATATCGCGTCGACGTCTTCGAGCAGGAATTGCGCGAGCGGTGGGAAAGCGGCCGGGAGCCGTTCCCGCAGCTCGTGACGCTGGTGCTGCCGCAGGATCACCTGACCGACGAGCATCCGGCTGACGGCTATCCGTTCCGCGAGTCCTACATGGCCGACAACGATCTCGCGCTCGGACGGGTGATGCAGACGCTGTCGCACAGCCGCTGGTGGCCCGACATGCTCGTGATGATCGCGGAGGACGATCCTCAGGGTGGGCGCGATCACATCGACGCGCACCGCTCGATCCTGATGCTGGCCGGGCCGTACGTCCGCCGCGGCTACGTCTCGCCGACGCTGGCCAGTTTCGGATCGATCATGAAGGTGCTGTTCCGGGTCCTCGGCGTGCCGCCGCTGAACCAGTTCGACGCCGCCGCGTCGCTGCCGCTGGATGTCTTCTCGAGTGTGCCCGATCCGGCGCCTTACGACGCGACGCGCGTCGATCGACGTCTGTTCGACCCGGACACGGCGCTCAAGCCGTTCGACCGGAAATTCAACTGGAAGGCGCTGGCCGCGTCACCGGTCATGGACGATCCGGACGACAGGCGGCCGCAGCTGCCGGGTCAACGCCGCCCCTGAGCCTGGGCGCGCCACCAATCTGAAATCTGCCTTCTGGATAAATCCGAAATCTGGCCTCTGAATAAATCTGAAATCTGCCCTCTGAAATCTGCAATTCTTCTACGGCAGCGCGTTGACGAGGATCTCGGTGATGCCGTGGACGCCGCGCAGAAGCGGCGCGTACCCGAACGCCAGCGCACCAAGCGGGACGGCCAGCGCGAGACAGCGCGCCCCACGGCCGCCCGCGGGCGCCGGCCCATCGTCGAGCAGACTCCGCACGCGTGCTGTGATGTCGCCGCCGTCGACGAGCGCGCTGATTGGCTCGGCGAGCGAGGAGGCCGGCGGCGTCAGCCGCGCGACCTTGACCAGCGCCGAGGCCAGGGCGCAGCGCGCCTCGCCGCTTGCGCCGGCGCCGCGATCCGCGGCGTGCTCGGCGGCGGCCGCCCAGCGCCGCTTGAGCGCGCGCGCCGCACCGGCCGCGAACAGGACATCGGGCGCGGCGCACATCGCCAGCCGCTTGAGGTTGTCGAGCGCGCGCCAGTGTCCGAGCTCGTGCGCCGCGGCGG
>JAYVYV010000115.1:0-4726 GCA_043783985.1 Acidobacteriota bacterium
TTGCGCGATCTCGTAGTTGTTGTTGTACCCGGTCGGCAGCGGCGGCACGCCGTGGTACAGGATGCAGCGTTCCTGTAGCGGCCGATCGACCCAGGAATCGAACGCGCCTCGGGTCTTCCGCGCGGCCGCGCGTGCATCGAGCAGCTGTTGCCCTTCCGGGGTCAGCGGCGGCAACCGTCCGTCCTTCGGGTCGACGATGAGTGAGGTGCGGCCGATCGACGAGCCGCGGTCCCACCAGAACTGGTCGTAGGCCAGCTCGAGATCCGCGGCTTTGTCAGCCGGGCGGCGCTCGGCGCGAGTCTCCGATTGCTCGTTGGCCTCGGTTTCTTCTTCCTTGCTGAGCAGCTCCTTCTCTCCGGCGCCACGCGCGCGCTCGAGCGGCGTGATCGTGCCGTTATTCCAGGTCCCCTGCAGATCCGGGTCGCCCCAGGCCGTACGAGGCGCCGTATATTTGCTCGCCGCCTTCCTGGGCGCGGGCCCGTTCTTCGCGGGTGCCGGCGCCTGTCCTCCGGCCGGCACGATGCCGGCGAGCATCATCGAGAGTACCGCCAGGGGACCGACGAGAGACGCGAGCATTTGACGGCGCATGGAACACCTCGCCCTTCTATTTGTTGCGTCTAAGATGCCCGAGCCCTCTCCTCAAGTCAATCGCTCTTACGGCCGACGTGCTCGACAGGCGTTTCTGACTACGGTTTCAGCGGATCGCGTCAACGCTTACGCAGCTGGTCTACCTGACGATCTTCCTGCCCTTCATCAGCACATCGACCGCATCCGGCCGCCCGTTCACGAAGTCCACCCGCGTGAGCCCGTCCGGCGTCTGGCGGATGACCGCCGGAATCGAGAGGCCCGTGAGATACCAGCCGCGAGGCAGCACCACTGAATTGCGCGGGCGTCCGAGACTGCGTTCGAACACGAACTCGTCGCCTTCCACGCGATAGCTCTGCGGCGCGGTGTAGGTCTCCGAGAGGCGCAGGCGGATCGACTGTCCCCTCTTGACGGGTGCGAAGCGCGTCACGACGACCTGCTGATCGGGCGCGACGTGATCCCCGCCGGAATCGATGCCGGCCGCCTTCATCTGCGCGCCGGTGATCGTCTCCGCCTTCAGCACCTCGCCGGTGTCGAGCACCTTCCCCGCCGTGTTCGACACGGTGCTGCCGGTCCGGACGACGTTGAGGTACGTGTCAGTGCCTTCGCGCGACTCGGTGTAGTCGTGGTACAGGCTGAACGCGTTCGTCGACGGCTGCTGCAGGAAGTAGACGATGTCGCGATCCTGGTGCGCGCGTTCTGAGAGGCGCGCGCGCTCGGTGGGGCCCTGCGTCGCGGGCGCTTCCCAGCTGCGCGCGTTCGTCAGCGGACGCGGTTTCGCGGCGGCGCCTGTCGCCGCGCCAGGTGCGGCTTTGAGGATCAATGCGGCGCTGCCCGGCGCCTGATACATGAAGCTGACGCGGATCCGGCCGTCGGGATCGGCGAGCACCTGCGACGGCACGTTGCAGTCGGTCAGCCGATAGCCGGCGGGCAGGAGGATGGCCGCGTGACGGATGGGAACGGCGCGGTCGAAGATCAGTCCGTCGCCGTCGTGGCGGTAGCTCTTAGCGTCCTTGTAGGTCTTGGTGATCCGCAGCCGCGCCTGGCCGCCGTCGGCCGGAACCGGGCGCGCGAGGTGCACCTCAATCGCGCTGCTGGTGACGGCGTACTCGAGCGGTCCGCCGCTCATCATGTCCATCACCCCGTCATCGACGCCGGGCACGGCGGTGAGGCCGCTGCCGATGCGATCGGCGAACATCGTCGCACCCGGCGTCGTCACCGCGACGTCGTAGACGGTGCGGAACGAGGCGGTGGCCGGCGCGAGCAGATCGTAGAGCGCGTACTCGTCCTGAACGGTCTGCGGCGGTTGCGCGAGCAAAGGCGCGGAGAGCGCGAGCGCGATGGCGATCGCCGGTCCTGTCTTCATCGTTGCCTCGTCGATGTGACGTACGCCGACAACGACATGTACATCACCGGAAAAGCGAGCGACGTGATGACAATCGCTCGCCGATATGCCTCGGGTCCATAGAGCACGAGACCGAGAGAGATGAACCACGCCACGGAACCGATGTTGATCAGCGCGGAGAACCGGCCGCCGCGCGTGGCGTAGATGTACGGCGTCGGAATGAACGTCAGCACCGCGCATACGGTGAGGAGCGCCGCGGACACCCAGGGCTCCGGGTGCAGCACGAACAGATAGTAGGCGACGATGTTCCAGTACGAAGGGAACCCCAGGAAGAACCCGTCGGCGGTCTTGACGTTGACCTGCGAGAACCCGTACGCGGCGGCGAGCAGCGGCAGCAGCAGGAGCCATGCGAGTTCGCCCGGCAGCGTGTCCGTCCGCCAGAGGAGCAGCAGCGGCAGCGTCACGTAGGTCTGGAAGTCGATCACGTTGTCGAGCGCGGCGCCGTCGAAGCCGGGCAGCACCTCTCTCACCCGGGCCCGCCGCGCCAGCCAGCCGTCGGTCGCGTCGATCGCGGTCGCCACCATCATCAGGAAGAAAGCGCCGCGGAACGACGCGTCGCCGCCGCGCACGATCAGCACCGCCATGCCGGCGGCGCACACCAGCCCCATGGCGGTGTAGAGGTGGACGAGCCAGGCGAGCAGCTTCCGCACGCGTCACGCCGCCTCTGCGGAGACGATGTTGCGCAGCGGCTGCGGCGCATCCCAGCGCGCGGTCGCGCGGGAGACGAGCGGGATCAGGACGAGCCCGGCGGCGGCCGCGGCCGTTCTGAACGGCAGCGTGGCGGGATACGCCATGAACGCCGGCACGCCGAGCAGTGGCTCGCCGCCTCCAACACGCAGGACGAACGACACGAGGAAGGCGACGATGGATCCGGTGCGGTTGGCCTTCCTGTCGAACAGCGCGAAGATCAGCTGAGGGAACAGCAGGACGAATACGAGGTCGCTCGTGAAGAACCACAGCGCCTGCACGCTCTGCACTTTCAAGGCGAGCCCGGTCGCCACAGCGCCGAAGAACAGGATCGACGAGCGGATGACGCGCGTCATCTGCTGCGCCGACACGTCAGGCCACACCAGGCGCTTCACGCAGTTCCAGCTCAACATCGATCCGGCCGACAGAATCGAGGAGCTGAAGCTGGAGCTCACCGCGCCGACGATGGCCGCCAGACCGAGCAGGCCGATTGCACGCGGCACCGCGCGCAGGAACAACAAGGGCATCGCCTCGGCCGGCGCGGCCTGCAGCCGCGCGACGACATCCGGGGACCAGGGATAGCCGAACGCGGCCACGCCCATCAGCAGCGGCGGCGCCACGAACGCGATCGTCAGCGCGCCCGAGAGAATCGATTGCCCGCGCGCGGCGCGCGGCGATCGGCATGACAGCACGCGCTGAAAATAGCAGTTCCAGGGGATGCCGCCGCACATCAGCATCACCGACGTGTCCCACCAGCCGATGACCGACGCGCGATCCCACAACGCGGTCTGCGGACGCCACGGCGGGATCACGCCGCCTCCTTCAGGCCGCGCGGCGAGATACACGTCCCAGGCGTGGCGCAGACCGCCCGCCCCGGCCAGGACGAACGGCAGCGCGACGCACAGGCCGATCGCGACGATGGCGAGCTGAAAGACGTCGGTGTAGGCGACCGACCACATGCCGCCGAGCATCGTGTACGCGGTCGTCACGACGGCGGCGAGGAGAATCGCGGTCGTCAGCTTCATCCCGAGCAGTACGCCGAACGTCGAGCCGACGGCGACGAGCAGCTCCGCGCTCCAGAACAGCTCGCCGGCCAGCGCCGGCAGGAACAGCACCGCAGCCCAGCGCTTGCCGAAGCGCGCTTCGAATGGATCGATGAGCGTCGTGAATCCGAGGCGGCGCATGGTGCCGGCGAAGAACAGGCCGCCGAGGATCAGGCTGATGCCGAAGCACAGGCCGCCCTGAATGCCGAGTTGAATCGAGCTCTTGTAGGCGCCTTCCGTCGTGCCGAGCAGGTAGCCGCCGTCCACCCACGTCGCCGTCATCGTGAGCGCGGCGATCCAGAGCGGCATCGCGCGGCCGGCGACGATCAGATCGGCGGCGGTGCCGTCACGAACTTTGCGCGACGCCAGCCAGCCGACGACCATGAAGGCGCCGTACATGGCAACGACAGCAGCGACAGCACTACTCACGGCCTGAACCCTGCAATCTGCAATCTGAAATCTGAAATCTGAAATCTGAAATCTTACTGGAGCTCCGCGTTGCTCGTCTCGGGAATCCAGATCCACAGGATCGCCGCGAGGAAGAACGCGAATCCGGCAACGGCGAACGCCGAGAAGAACCCGCGCGAGGCGGCCAGCGATCCGACGACGAACGGCGCCGCGGCGCTGGCGACGCGGCCCGTGTTGTAGCAGACGCCGGCGGCGGTCGCGCGCACCGACGTCGGATAGAGCTCCGCGATCACCGCGCCGAAGCCGCTGTAGTAGCCCGTGCCGAAGAACGCGACGAGCGGGCCCAGGATGAGCAGCAGGGCCGGCTGCTTGAGGAACCCGTACAGCGGCAGCAGCAGGCTCGCCGCCAGCACGAACGTCACGTACGTCTTCTTCCGGCCGACCGCGTCCGCGATGTACCCGAAACAGACGTATCCGAACCACATTCCCGTCTGCATCAGGATCACGAACATCGACATCACGGAGGACGACAGGCCGATGCCGCCCCGCTCGGGCCCCAGCGCCAGGTAGGACGGGACCCAGCTGTTGAGCCCCCACC
>JAYVYV010000116.1:0-4720 GCA_043783985.1 Acidobacteriota bacterium
ATCGATCTCGTGCAGCACCCGGGTCAGGCCCATCATGCCAGCCAGATCCATACCTTCAACGATGCGGTCCACCGTCGTGAAATCGTCGCGCGTCCACGCAGGCGGCGTGGCGGGTACGCGTGCACGGACCGCGTTGATGATCTGCTGATAGGCCACGAGCGCGCCGCGATCGTTCCAGTGCGTGTCGGTCTGCTGGTAGACACGTTCTCGGGCCTTTGCTTCGAACTCGGCCGGTCGCAGGTCCACCGCGATCCCGGTGTCCTGCAGGGCGGTGAACACTTGGTCGGCGTTGGTGAGGTCGCCGACGCGCGCCAACGTGCACGGCATCTCCTCGGCGTAAATCACGTGCTTGTCCGGTGCGATGGTGAAGACGTATGCGATATGGCGCGCGCCGAGCCAGTCGCGGGCGCGCAGGATCGCCGTGCGCCAGTTCGCCAACGCCTGATCGCTCATCGGTGCGGCCATCACGTAGTCCTCGATCGAATGGTCGTCGCCGTAGAAGAACCAGCCGTGCTGGCCCCTGACGACCGTCGCGGACGGCGACACGTGCAGCACGAACAGGCGGCTCTCGCCGTACCAGCGCACGAACCGCGATCGAAAGCCGAAATGGTCGTCGAACCACTTGCTGAACGTGGTTCGGAGATTCGAGATCGACGTCAGCGAGCCGTCGGCCTGGGGAAAGGGCGCGAGCTCACGGTTCTCCGCGCCCGGATCGGCGCCGTCCACGCCGGCGAGGTTCGCCGCCAGCGGCAGCGAGATCGTCATGGCGAACAGCAGCGTCAGCAGGCGGTTGGATCGCAGGCCTCGAGGCCTGCCGTCGTTGGTCATCAGAACCTGAAATAGATGAACGGGTTATACGTGCGCGCCGCCATGCTCATGATCGACAGCCCCAGCAGCGCCATCAGCACCGCCGTGTTCAGCAGCGGCACGCTCCAGTGTCTGTCCTCGTCCATCCGCGCGGCCAGCGCCGGTACCCATGGCGCGGATCCGATCGCCCCCGCCACGAGCGCGAGCCACAACTCCGGCGTCAGATGCCACGCGACGGTGTACGGCGTCGGGGCCGCGGCGGTGAGGCCGCCCAGCGCCTCGAGGAACCCGATCGCCCCGGGCAACGTCTCCGCGCGAAAAAACACCCAGCCGATCATCACGACCGACAGCGTGTAGAGGTGCGGCCAAATCGGCCACGCGAGGACTCCGGCGTCATTGCGGATCGCGGATTGCGGATTGCGGATGGGATTGCGGATGGGATCGTGGATTGGATTGCGCGTGGTGCCGCGGAGGCGTTCGATCACGAGAAACGATCCGTGCCAGAGGCCCCAGATGACGAAGTTCCAGCTGGCGCCATGCCACAACCCGCACAGGAAGAACACGGTCACGAGGTTTCCGTACCGGCGCACCGGGCTCACGCGGTTCCCGCCGAGCGGAATGTACACATAGTCGCGGAACCAGGTCGACAGCGAGATGTGCCAACGGCGCCAGAACGCCGTCACGCTGGTCGCGACGTACGGCCAGCGGAAGTTCTCGGGGAAACGGAACCCGAACATCCGGCCGAGGCCGATCGCCATGTCGGAGTAGCCGGAGAAATCGAAATAGATCTGCAGCGTGTAACAGACGATGCCGAGCCAGGCGTGCGCGGTGGACAGCTCGGCCGCAGGCATGCCGAAAATCTTGTCCGCGGGGCCGGCGACGACGTTGGCGATCAGGACTTTCTTGGCCAGACCGATCACGAAGCGGCGGACGCCGACACCGAAGTCGTCGATCGACACCGTCCGCCGCGCCAGCTGATCGGCGATGTCGCGGTAGCGGATGATTGGCCCCGCGATCAGCTGCGGAAACAGCAGCAGGTAGAGCGCGGCATGGACCGGACTCTTCTGCGCCGTCGCGTCGCGCCGCGAGACGTCGATGACGTACGAGATGGCGTGAAACGTGAAGAACGAGATGCCGATCGGCAGCAGCACGCGCGGGAGGGCCATGGGCTCCACGTGCGCCAGCCGCAGCACGGCGTTGACGTTGTCGGCGAAAAAGTTGGTGTACTTGAACAGGCCGAGCACGACGAGGTTCACGGTCACGGCGAACGTCAGGCGGCGCGCCGCTGCCGGCGTGCCATGCGCGCGGTCCACGCTGATGGCCATCCGGTAGTTGAACGCGATCGACGCGAGCATCAGCGAAGTGAACGCGCCGCCGCCGCCCTTCGCGTAGAAGATGACGCTCGCCGCCAGCAGCAGCCAGTTGCCGTAGGAGGCGTGCTCGCGCGAACCCCGGATGAAATAGAGCCCGAGCAGCAGCGGCAGGAACAGGAAGAGGAAGGTGGGTTCGGTGAACAGCAAGGGCTGGGGCTGAAGGCTGGGCCGAGGCTTAGGGCTTCGACGCGAAGATCAGGATGTGCTGGCGGGGGAGCGCCTCGTCCACCTTCGTCAGCGTGAACCCCTCGGCTTCCACTTCCAGCTTGGCCTCGGCGACGCTCATCTTGTGTTCGGGCTTGATCGGCACCGCCGGATCCTCCTTGCGGTACTCGAGCAGCACGAGGCGGCCGCCGGGCCTGAGCGACTCGCGCAGATGCCGAAGTATCGACTGCGGCTGCGAGAGCTCGTGGTAGACGTCCACCAGAATCGCCAGGTCGATCGACGCCGGCGGGAGCTTGGGATTGTCGACGGTGCCCTCGACGAGCGTGACGTTGGTGATCCGCGCGTTGCTCAGCCGGCGCGCGAGCAGGTCGAGCATCTGCGGCTGCACGTCGTTCGCGAACACGCGGCCGGTCGGCCCCACGCGCGCGGCGAGGCGGACGGTGACGTAGCCGGAACCCGCGCCGATGTCGGCGACCGACGCGCCCTTCGGAATCTTGAGCACGTTCAGCGCCACGTCGGGGGCTTCCTCTTCTTCGCGCTCGCCCCGCTCGAGCCACGGTGCACCCTGGTATCCCATGACCGGCGCATACCGGCGTCCGCTGATCGGGTGGACGCCGGGTGTCTGCGCCGCGAGGCCGGCGGCGAGGACGGCCGCGCAGGCGACCGCAACCATGCATCGGCGGAGGAGGGCGTTCGATCGTGGGCGCATATGACTAGAATAACAACAATGACCGAGACGACGCTGACCCCTTCACGTTTGTGGAAACAGATGACGCTGGACCAGCGCACGCGGGCTGCGCACGCGTTCTGGCAGGATCCGGAGGCGACCGACGATCAGGTGCAGGCCGCCTTCCTGATCGCCCAGCAGAAAAAATTCCGGCCCAAGACGGTGATCGGCCTCGACATCGAACGCAAAGCGAAGCACCTGGCGACGCTGGGCGGCCTGCCCGACGCGATGGCCGCGCGCGCGCTGATCGTCTATCACCTCGCGGAGCAGCGGCCGATGATGGCCGCGTTTCTCGACGCGCTGGGTATCGCGCACGAGGACGGGCTGATCCAGGAGGACGCGGTGAAGCCGGACGCGGACAAGATCGCCCCCGCCGCCGCGCAGCTCGCGCAGCAGTTCCCGCCCGACGACGTGCGGGTGTACCTGAACACGCTGCTGTCGCAGGATCCGGACACCTGGGGCGGCCTGCAGGGGTTGCCGCAGGTTCAGTGAGGGACGAGCGGTAACAGCACCTCGAACGTCGTCCCCTGCTTCGGCGCGGTCGAGAACGCCACCGTGCCGCCCGCGTCCTTGGCGATGCCGTACACGATCGACAACCCCAGGCCCGTGCCTTTCGACGGATCTTTCGTCGTGAAGAACGGCTCGAAGAGATGCGGCTGCATGTCGGGCGGGATGCCGTCGCCGGTGTCGGTGACGGCGATCCGCGCGAACACGCCGTCGGCGATCCCCGGATAGCGCAGCACTCCGCGCTCGTCGATCGTGATCGTCTCGACGCGGACGTCGATCGTGCCGCCTCCGGGCATCGCGTCGCGCGCGTTCACGACCAGATTCATCAGCACCTGTTCGACCTGTCCCGGCTCGATGCGCACGTTCGTGGGGACGCCGGCGGTGGTGATGTGCACCGGCATGTCGTCGCCCGCCATGCGCTGCAGCAGCGTGCCCAGCTGCGGCACGACCGCGTTCAGATCGACGAGCTTCGCCTCGAGCATCTGGCTGCGGCTGAACGCCAGCAGCTGGCGCGTGAGCGACGCGCCGCGCTCGGCCGCCTTGCGGATCTCCTGCGCCTCGTCGAACGACGGATCGGCGGGCTGGAGGTGCATCGCGAGCAGGTCGCTGCTGCCGATGATCGCCGCCAGCACGTTGTTGAAGTCGTGCGCCACGCCGCGCGCCAGCCTCCCGACCGCCTCCATCTTCAGCGCCTGGCGCAGCTGCTCCTCGAGCGCGCGCTTCCCGGTGATGTCTTCCGCCATCCCTTCGAAGCAGCTCAGGCCGTCTTCGAACTCGACGACGCGCGCGGTGACGCGGACGATGATCGCCGTGCCGTCCTTCTTCTGCCAGGTGACGTCGCTGGTCTGCGCGTCGTTGCGCTCGCGCTGATACTGGTCGACGAGCGCGGCGCGCTCGACCGCCGACGTGTAGATGGAGGACATGTCGAGCGACATCAGCTCGTCGACCGTGTAGCCGAGCATCGCGGCGAGCGCGGGGTTGGCGTCGAGAATCTTTCCCGCGATCGTCGCGCGGTAGATGCCGTACGCCGCGCCCTGGATGAGCGAGCGGTAGCGCGCTTCCGATTTCCGCAGCCGCTCCTCGGCGTCCTTCTGGAGCGAGATGTCGCGCGCGATCGCATGCACGCCCACCACGTTGTCCC
>JAYVYV010000117.1:0-4699 GCA_043783985.1 Acidobacteriota bacterium
GATGTCGAAGTTCGAGTACGGCGCCTGCCTCGCGGCGTCGCTCGGCTATCTGATGAACCGCCAGCGCGACGCGGTCGGCCTCACCGCCTTCGACGAGGAGATCGTGACCATGCTGCCGGCGAGCTCGCGTCCGGGGCACCTGCTCGCGCTGCTGGTGACGCTCGACCGTCTCAAGACCGCGCACAAGACCAACGTGTCCAAGCCGCTCCACCAGCTCGCCGACACGCTGACCAAGCGCGGCATCGTCGTGCTGATCTCGGACCTGCTCGACGATCCGGCGGAGATCATCCGCGGCCTGAAGCACTTTCAGTTCCGCGGCGTCGACGTCATCGTCTTCCATGTGCTCGACCACGACGAGATCGAGTTTCCCTTCGAACGCGCGACGCGGTTCGAGGATCTGGAGACGAGCGAGGAGATCATGGCGGTACCGGGCGTGGTGCGCGCACACTACCTGAAGGAGATGGGCGCGCTGATCGAACGGTACCGGCGCGAGCTCGGCGCCAGCGGCATCGACTATCAGCTCGTGGACACCAACCAGCCGCTCGAAATCGCGCTGCTGTCGTACCTGTCAACCCGATCCAGGTCGCTATGAAGAAAACGCTCCGCCTCGACGGTCAACGCTCGCCGGCCGCCGAGCGTTCAGATATGAGCGTTGGGCGTTGATGTTGTCTTTCTTGTCGCCGTTGTTCCTTGCCGGCGCGGCTGCGGCCGCCGTGCCGATCGTCCTGCACCTGCTGAAGCGCGAGCCGGAGGCGCGGGTGAAATTCGCCGCCGTGAAGCTGATCAAGAAGGCGCCCGTCGAGTACACCGACAGGCGGCACCTGCGCGAGCTGCTGCTCCTCGCGCTGCGGATCGCGGCGCTGGTGCTGCTGGCGCTGGCGTTCGCGCGGCCGTTCCTCGCAACCGGCGGGGCGGTCGGCTCCGCCGGCGTCACCATCGTCGCACTCGACACGTCGTACAGCCTCGCGGCGCCCGGGCGGTTCGAGCGCGCGAAGCAGCTCGCGAAGGACGCGGTGGCGAACGCGCCTGCCGCCGATCTGGTCGGCGTCGTCACGTTCGCCGACGAGGCGGAGATCGCGGTGACACCGGGATCCGATCGCGCCCTGGCGATCGACGCGATCGAGCAGTCGTCTGCGGGATTCGGCGCGACGCGCTACCGCGCCGCGCTGTCCGCGGCCTCGCAGCACCTCGCCGGCCGTCACGGCACCGTGGTCGTGGTCACCGACCTGCAGGAAAACGGGTGGGACGCCGGCGACCGCGTGTCGGTGCCGGAGGGGACGACGATCCGGGTGGCGGATGTCGGGGCGATGCCGCCGAACCTCGCGATCACCGCCGTGCGTCCGCTCGCGGACCGCATCGTCGCCACCGTGCGCAACGGCGGCCCCAACCCGCGCGAGGCGCGTGTCCATCTGACCATCGACGACCGAGCAGCGGGCGACGCGATCGTGTCGCTCGGCGCGGGCCAGTCAGCCGAGGCGACGTTCGCCGGCGCGCCGCGCGGTGGCTCGGCCGCCGTCCGTGTGGAGGACCCGGGCGGGATCCAGGCCGACAACATCCGCTACGCGGTGCTGGCCGGTCCGACCAAACCATCGGTGCTGGTCGTCACCGGTTCGGGCGACGTGAACCGCGACGCCTTCTACGTGCAGCACGCGCTCGCGGCCGGCACGTCGGCGGACTCCGCGTTTCAGGTCGCCGGGGCCGGCGGCGCGCAACTGGCCGGGTGGTCCGGAGATCGCGTTGCGCCGTACGCGGCGGTGCTCCTGCTCTCGACGCGCGGTCTGGAACGGCACGGGCGAGAGCTGCTGGCGGCATACGCGCAGCACGGCGGCGGCATCTTCCTCGCGGCCGGGCCCGAGGTGGACGGCGACGTGGTCGGCGACGTGCTTGGCGCCGGTTCCTCGCTGCGCATCGTCACGGTGGACGGCACGAAACCGGCGGCCCGGTCGCTGGCGCCGGCCGACGGCCGGCATCCCATCTTCCGCGCGTTTGCGGGGAACCCCGGGAGCCTCGGGCTGGTGACGTTTCAGAACGCCGCGCGCATCGCCGGCGCCGGGTGTCAGACGCTCGCGCGCTTCACGACCGGCGACACCGCGTTGATCGAATGCCCCGCGGGCGAAGGCCGCGCGCTGATCATCGGGTCGGATCTCAACAACCGGTGGAACGACTTCCCCCTGCACGCGACGTTCGTGCCGTTCGTGCACGAGGTCGTGCGGTACCTGGCCAGTTCGCGGGCCCACCCGGTCGACTATCTTGTGGGCGACGCGCCGGAGGGCGTGAAGCGGGTGCCGGGGATCGTGACGCTGAACGACACGCCGCGTACGGCCGGCGGGGTACGCGCGATCGCCGTCAACGTGGATCCGCGCGAGACCGATCCGGCGCGCCTGTCGGTCGACGATTTCCAGTCCGCGGTGACGCGGCTGAAGGACGTCGGCCGCCTCGAGACGCGCGGCGAAGCGCGGCAGCAGGAAGATCAGCAGCACCTGTGGCAGTACGCCCTCGCGGCGATGGCGGTCCTGCTCGCCGCCGAAGGCGTGCTCGCGGCGAGGACAGCGTGATGAATTCAGAATTCAGAAGTCAGAATTCAGAATTGAAGGTTCGGGACAGATGATGCAGCACGACCGCGACATTCGCGAGCTCCTCAATCGCGTGCGGCGACGGTGGCGGACGCTGGTGGCGCTGCGGGCGTTCGTGCGCGGCGCGCTGATGGCGGCGCTCGTCGTGGGCGCCGCCCTGGTCGCGACGCGGTGGACTGCCGGCGCTCCGATCGCGTTCCTGGCTGTAGCAGCGGCCGCCGTGGTGCTCGCCGCCGGCGCATTGACCTGGTCTCTCGCGCCGCTGCGCCGGGTGCCGGCCGACAGCCGGGTCGCACGCTACATCGAGGAGCGCGCGCCGTCGCTCGGCGATCGGCTGGCCACGGCTGTCGACGTCGCGCAGGGGACGGACGCGCCCGCGCTCGCCCAGCTGATGATGGCCGACGCCGCGCGCCGGTCGTCCGCGATCGACGTCGATACGATCGTGTCGAGCGAGTCGCTGCGCCGCGCCGGGTTCCAGGCCGGTGGCGCCGCGCTGGCGCTTGGCATCGTCTTGTTCGCATCGCGCGGTCCGGCGCGCCAGGCGGTCGATGCCGCCTCGCTCATGCTGTTTCCCGACCGGGTCGGCCTCGACGTCACGCCGGGGAACGCGCGGATCAAGGCGGGCTCGCCGCTCGTGATTCAGGCGCGACTGGCCGGCAACCGCGCGCCGATCCTCGCGCAGGTGCAGATCGCGGACGGCGATCGCTGGCGCGTCGTCGAGATGACGGGCGACGCGCCCGGCTCGTTCCGCCTTGCGCTGCCGTCGGTCGGCGCGGCGTTCAGGTACCGCGTCGTCGCCGGAACGGTGCGGTCGGCGGCCTACGACATCGCGGTTGCGATTGCGCCGCGCGTGACGCGCATCGACGTGCACTACGCCTATCCCGCCGGCCTCCGCCTCCCGCCGCGCACCGAAACCGACGGCGGCGACATCTATGCGCCGGCCGGTACGGACGTCCGCGTGCAGGTGTTCACGGACCGCCCGGCGGCCGCGGGTCAGATGACCCTGGGCGGCGGCGCCCCCATCGCGCTCGCGGCCGACAAACCGAACGAACTGTCCGCGTCGCTGAGGGTCAGCCGCGACGACTCCTATCGGATCGTCCTCGCCGATGGCGACGGCCTCGGCAACCCCGGCGACACCGAGTACTTCATCCGCACGCTCGAGGATCGTCCCCCCGACGTGCGCGTCCTCAAGCCGGCGACGGATCGATCCGTGACGCGGCTCGAAGAAGTGGACATCGAAGCGCAGGCGGAAGACGACTACGGCGTCGATCGGATGGATCTCGTCTACTCGGTGAGAGGCGGCGCGGAGAAGCGGGTGCCGCTCAGCATCGCGCGCGCGAGCACCAACGTGACCGGCCGCCACACGCTGTACCTCGAAGAGCTCGACGTGCAGCCCGGCGACGTCGTGTCCTACTACGTCCGCGCGCGGGATCTGACACGGGGCACGAGGCCGAACGAAGCGCGCAGCGACATCTTCTTCCTCGAGGTGAAGCCCTACGACCAGGAGTTCGCGCTTGCCCAGAGCCAGGGCAACATGCCGGGCGGCAACCAGAGCGGGATCGACGAGCTCGTCAGGGCGCAGAAGGAGATTGTGGTCGCGACGTGGAAGCTCGATCGGCGCGCGCGCGCCGCCAGGGGCGGAAAGTCTGAGCAGGATATCAAGGCCGTGTCGCGTGCCGAAGCGGAGCTGAAAACGCGCGTCGAGCAGACCTCGAGCTCCTTCCGCGAAGGAGCCATGCGCGATCCGAGGCGGCGGGCGCAGCCGCCGCAGCCGCAGCGCGGAAGAGGCGCTCCCACGCTTCCTCCGCCGCCCCCCCAACCGCCGCCTCAGCCGGAGCTGAAAGCCGGCGAGACGCTGCCGGAAGAAGATCAGATGACCGCCGCGGCCGCCGCCATGGGGCTGGCGGTATCGGCGCTCGACGGATTGAAGACCGGGGAGGCGCTGCCGCCCGAGATGGAGGCGCTCAACCGCCTGCTGAAGGCGCAAGCCGACGTGAAACGCCGCGAGGTCCAGCGGCAGCAGTCGGGGAGCGCCGGCGGGAGCAACCGCAGCAACTACGACGTGTCGTCGCTGTTCGACAAGGAGCTCCAGAAGGCCCAACAGACAAACTACGAAACGAAGTCCA
>JAYVYV010000118.1:0-4699 GCA_043783985.1 Acidobacteriota bacterium
CAGCTACTTCGAGGTGCTGAGACAGAAGCTGAAATGGAACGAACGCTGACGCTGCCGCAGAATCTGAACTCTGAAAGCCGCAGAATCTGAACTCTGAAAGCCGCAGAATCTGAACTCTGAAATCTGAACTCTGAAATCTCCTCAGCGCATCGTCAGCAGCGCCGCCATCGAGTCGATCCCTTCCCACAGGTTCCTGATCCGCAGGTTCTCGTTCGCCCCGTGCTGGTTGTTGTCGAAGTTGACGATCGACAGCCCGAAGGTGGAGACCTTCAGCACGTCGGTGAAGACGTAGAACGGCGCGCTGCCGCCGATGGTCGGGAGTCGGACGATCGGCCCGCCGGCCGCGTCGGACAGCGCCGCGGCGATCGCGCCCGCCATCGGGAGCTCCATCGACGTTCGCCCGGCAGGATAGCCGCCGGTGCGCGTGACCTGCGCCATCCACGGCTGCGCCGCGCGCATCGCGCCATCCGGCTCCTTGTCGACGATGGTGAAGCCCTGCCGGCGCACGTGCGCGACGAGCCGGTCGAACTGCCGGCCGGGATCGATCGCCTTCACCAGCCGCAGATCCAGCTTCGCGCTGGCCGAGGCGGGGATGATCGTGCGTCCCTGTCCTGCGACGCCGCCGCCCGCGTCGAGCGCGTTGATGTTCAGCGTCGGCAGGTTGTGGCGGCGCTCGAGCCGCTCGGACGGGCGCTCGGGCCGCGAGAAGCCGAACGCCCGCATCAAGGCCGGCTCCACGTTCGGAATGTCGTCGATGGCCTTCTGTTCCACCGCCGTCAGCGGCGTCACGCCATCGTAAAAGCCGTCGACGAGGATGCGGCCGTTGTCGTCCTTCATCGAGGCGAGCAGCTTCGCGAGCGCGAGCGCGGGGTTGGGTCCCCAGTTGCCGTAGTTGCCGCTGTGCAGATCGCGCGCCGGGCCGTAGACCGTGATCAGCGCGGTCATGATGCCGCGCGCGCCGAACGACAGCGTCGGCCGGTCGCTGGCGTGACGCGGGCCGTCGACCAGCAGGAGCGCGTCGCCCCGGATACGGTCGCCGTGCGCGCGCACCATCGCCTCGAGCGACGGCGAGCCCGCCTCCTCGTCGCCTTCCATGATCACGCGCACGTTCGACGTCAGCGGAATGTTCGCGGCGTCGAGGGCGTCGAGGGCCGACAGGAACGCCACGATCGGTGACTTGTCGTCGGAGGACGACCGCCCGTACACGCGCCAGTCGGGATCGATGGCGCCCTGGATCCGATCCAGCGTCAGGCGCCGCGCCGACGCATCCGGTCCGGTGACGATGATGGGCGAGAACGGCGGCCCGTGCGTCCACTCGCGCGCCTCGACCGGCTGGCCGTCGTAGTGGAAGTAGAACGCCAGCGTCCGCGTGACGTTCGGCACGCGCCGCTCCGCCAGCACCACCGGCGAGCCTGACGTGGCGACCGTCTCCGGCAGGAAGCGCCGCTTCTCGAACATGCGCGTCAGCGCCTGCGCGTTGCGGGCGATGTTGGGTGTGTCGGAGGCGACGTTCGGAATCGCCACCAGGTCGAACAACTCGCGCAGGATCTGCGGCTCGTGCTGCGCGCGCCACGCGCGCACCCGGCCGACCGCGGTGTCCTGCGCGCCCAGCAGCGCGAGCGCGCTAAGGATGCTGACGGCGATCGCGAAAATACTGAACCTGGAACTTCTGGACATTGCGGTTGTGCTCCTCGAGCGTCCGGGCGAACTCGTGCGAGCCGTCGTTGCGGCTCACGAAGTACAGGAAATCGGCGTCCGCGGGATGGACCGCCGCCTCCAGCGACGCGCGGCCGGGCGAGGCGATCGGTCCGGGCGGCAGGCCTGGATGGCGGTAGGTGTTGTACGGCGAGTCGAACGAGAGATCGTCCTTGTGGATGTTCCCGTCGTAGCGGCCTGCCTGCACGAGCCCGTAAATCACCGTCGGATCGCATTGGAGGGGCATGCCGATCCGCAGCCGCGTGGTGTACACCGCGGCGACCAGCGGACGCTCGTCCGCCTTGGCCGTTTCCTTTTCGACAATCGCGGCAAGCGTCACCGCCTGGCGCACGGTCAGGTGGCGCGAGAGCGCGGCCTGCCGGAGCTCGGGCGTGAACACCTTCTCGAAGCGCGCCACCATCATCCGCACCAGCTTCGCCGCGTCCGTGCGGCGCGGGACCGCGTAGGTCTCGGGAAACAGGTAGCCTTCGAGATCCGTCGCCGCAGGATCGAGATCGTGGATGGGCGCGGGATCCTTCGCGGCCCGGACGAAGGACGCCGCCGGCCCGAGCCCGTGCGATTCGGCGATCTTGGCCATCTCGGCCATCGTCTGCCCTTCGGGAAACGTCACCGTGATCACGAACACGTCGCCCCGCGCGATCTTGTCGATGACCTCGAAGGGCGTCATCGCCGACTCGAACCGGTACTCGCCCGCCTTCAGGTGCCGTCCCTGACCGCTCGCCGCGAGCGCCGTCCGGAACGTCGCGATGTCGCGCACGACGCCCGCGGCGACGAGCCGCGCGCCGATCGACAGGCTGCCGGTCCCCTGCGGAATCTCGACGAACTGCTCCGCGCCGGCATATCCGCGGTACGGCCGGTGGACACGCACGTACATCCACGCCGCCGCCGCGCCGCCGGCGATCAGGAGCAACAGCAGAACACGGAGGAGCTTTTTCATCGGGGGCGATCCAGATAATCCTGCAGGAAGACGGCGGCGGACGCCGCGTCGAGCAACGCCTTCCGCTTGCGCCAGTCCTTCTCGCGTACGGCGAGGCGGCTCTCGGCCTCGCGGCTCGTCAGCCGCTCGTCTTCCGTGGCGATGGGCAGCGGTGTCCGCGTCTGCAGCCTGGCGATGAACGCGCGGACGTGCGCCGTCTGCGGCGTCGGCGTTCCGTCGAGGCTCGAGGGCAGCCCCACGACGATCGTCGCGATCCCCTCGTCTTCGCCGTCGAGCTGCTCGATGCGCCGCGCGACGCGCTCGACCGCGTCCGCGTCGCTCGTCACCATGATGGTCTCCAGCGGACGCGCCAGCGTCCGCGACGCGTCGCTGATCGCCAGTCCCACGCGCCGCGCGCCGACGTCCACCGCGAGAACGCGTCCCATCACCAATTCACCCATTTACCAACTCACCAACTCCTGAATGGTATAATTTCTTCTCTCCCAACACATTGTGAAACACATCCTCCTCGCGTCGCTTGTTGTGGGTCTTGCCGCCGGCGCGGGATGCGGGCCGCGCCGCCCGCCCCGGAAGTTTCAGCAGAAGCTCGTGATCCTCGGTTTCGACGGCATGGATCCGCGCCTCGTCCAGAAATGGATGGACGAAGGCAAGCTGCCGAACATGAAGAAGCTGGCGACGCGCGGCAGCGGTGTCCGCCCGCTGGGCACGACGCACTCGCCCGAGTCGCCCACCGCGTGGGCGTCGTTCGCCACGGGCATGAACGCCGGCAAACACAACATCTACGACTTCCTGATCCGCGACACGCGCTCGTACCTTCCCGACCTGGGCATGGTCCATTTCGAGCCGCCGCGGTTCATCCTCAACTACATCCCAATCTCCAGACCGGTCGTCCAGTCCATTCGCGGCGGCACGTCGTTCTGGGTCACCGCGGGGAACGCCGGCGTCCGCTCGAGCATGCTCACGGTCCCCGTGACGTTCCCGCCCGAAGCGGTTCCCAACGGCGAGCTGCTCTCCGGACTCCCGCTCCCCGACATCCGACGGACGATGGGAACGTTCTATTACTTCGGGACGGATCTGAGCCGCTACGAGGAAGGCAACACGGAGTTCGGCGGCATCCTGAAGCGTCTCGTGTTCGACGGCGACGTCGCGCAGTCCGAGCTCGTCGGCCCGCCGAACCCGATCGTCAAGCAGCAGCTCCGCGAGCTGCGCGCGAATTCGCCCGTGTCCGCGCCGTCCGAGGCCGACAAGATGACGATCGCCGGGCTCGAAGCGCGCGAGGACGTGAGGCTGCCCGTCACGATCCACTGGAACCAGGCCGCGAAGACGGCGACGGTCAACATCGGCGACAGTACGATTCACCTCGCCGAGCGCCAGTGGAGCAAGTGGATCAACCTCGACTTCAGCATCAATCTGCTCATCCGCGTTCACGGGATGGCTCAGATGTACCTGATCGGCGCGGGGCCGGAGCTCCAGCTCTACATCTCGCCGGTCAACTGGCGGCCCGATAACCCGCCGGCACCGATGTCGTCGCCCGCGTCGCTCTCCGCCGACCTCTACGAGCGGCTCGGGCCCTACCGCACGCTCGGCTGGGCGGAGGCGACGTGGCCGCTCAACGAAGACCGCATCGACGAGAAGGTCTTCATGGACGATCTCTACCGCGCGTTCGACGACCGCGCGCAGGTGATCCTCCAGCGGATCGACTCGAAGCAATGGGATCTGCTGGTCGGGGTGATCGAATCCACCGACCGCGTGCAGCACATGATGTGGCGGCTCATCGATCCCACGCACCCGATGTACGACAAGGCGCTCGCCGGGAAATACGGCGACTCGATCGAGCGCGTCTACCGGAAGTGCGACGACTTCATCGGCGAGGTCATGGCGCGCGTCGACGACACGACGCCCATCCTGATCGTGTCCGATCACGGCTTCCACTCCTTCCGCCAGTCGGTGAACCTGAACACCTGGCTCGTGCAGGAAGGGTTCATGGCGATCCAGGGGCAGCAGCCTGGCGAGAAGAAGCTGCAGGACCTGTTCGGCGGCGGCACG
>JAYVYV010000119.1:0-4680 GCA_043783985.1 Acidobacteriota bacterium
TTTTCTCGCGCGATACGATCCGTTCCTTCAGAGCCTGCGGTCGCATCCGCGATTCGTGCAGTTGATGGAGCGCGCGCGCAGCCGCTGGGAGCAGTTCGAAGCGTGAACCCCCGGAGGTGCACGATCTATCATGTGGCGGTGACGCGAATCGGGATTTGTCTGCTCATCCTGCTCGCCGTGCCGGGAATTGCGTTGGCGCAGACCGACGAAATCCAGGTCTACGACGGCGGCCTCGCGCCCGTCGGCACGTTCAATCTCACGCTGCACAACAACTTCACGCCCTGGGGCCTGACGACGCCGGCGTTTCCCGGCGCGGTGGTGGCGGACAAGTCGTTCAACGGCGTGCCGGAGTGGGCGCTGGGGGTGACCCGCTGGTTCGAAGCCGGCCTCTACCTGCCGCTCTACTCCCGGGACAAGACCGCCGGCTTCGGCATCGACGGCTTCAAGCTGCGCGCGCTCGTCGCGGTGCCCAACGCCGACGGTCGCAGATTCTTTTACGGCGCGAACTTCGAGTTCAGCGTCAACGCGCACCGGTGGGACACGACCCGGTTCACGTCGGAGGTGCGACCCATCATCGGCTGGCACCTCGAGCCGGTGGACATCATCATCAACCCGATCGTCGACACGGCCTACGACGGCCTGAAAAACCTCGAGTTCGTGCCGGCCACGCGCGTGGCCTACAACTTCCCGTCAGGCTGGACGGCGGCGCTCGAGGAGTACGCCGACTACGGTCCGCTGCGCGAACTCGCCACACGCGGCGACCAGGCGCACCAGCTGTTCGCGGTCGTCGACCGCACCTGGAAAGACTGGGAGATCGAGGCGGGCGTCGGCGTCGGGCTCACCGACGCATCGGATCGCCTGACCTTCAAGCTGATCCTCGCGCGCGATCTCAACAAACGCGCTACCGCTCGTCCGGTTTCTCCTGCGCGCGCGCGCCCCTGAGGATGCCGATCATGCTGCGCTCGTTCCCCTCGTGGCAGGCGTATTCGTAGATCGGTCCGGCGGTTTTCTTCATCGGGAACATCCCGGTGAACGGCCGCGTCCAGGTCGACGGATCCTCGGCGGTGAAGCGGTACTCGATGGTATCGGCGTCGACGCGCGTGAACCGTTCGACCAGATGCAGGCGCTCGCTTGATCCGCGAAACGCGGTCTTGTCGGTGAAGCCCACCGTGTCGACGACGAGCGTGGCCCCCTCCCAGCGTCCCCGCGAGTCCCCCATCCATCGCGGCACCGTGCCGTGGGCCCGGCCGTCCAACGGCACGATCCGCGCATCGTGGATCATCTCCGAGACGATGGCGACGTAGTCGCGGGTCTGCATGATCTGCACGTTGTTGTTGTACACGCCCGGCAGCATCGGCGGGCCGGCGACCGACCAGTTCAGGCAGCGTTCGTTCAGCGCGCGGTCCTCCGGTCCGTCGGTAGGTCCCCGCGAGCGGCGCGCCAGCGCGCGGGCGGCCGCGCGCTGCTGCGCCTCCAGCGTCAACGCCGGGATGCGACCGTCGAGCGGATCCACGATCAGCGACGTGCGGCCGTTGACGAGAACGCGCGTGCCCGGATCCCACCAGTCGGGGCCGGCGGTGTTGTTGGTCGCGGCCTGACGCGCGATCGTCTGCCGCTCGTATTCGGCCGCTTCCTCTGGCGTGAGCGCCGGCTTCGCGGCCAGCTCCCGCGGCCGTTCGAGCGGCGTCATCGTCGCGTAGGTCCAGAGACCGTCGAGGCCGGCGGCGGGCCGCTGCGCGTGAACCGCGAGCGAAAAGGCCGGAACGACCAGCGCCAACAGGCTCGCCCTCGTCATCGCGCGACATGCCATTCGGCCACCTCCCGCGGTGCTATTATCCCCCGCATGATCCGAGCCGGCGTGTGGAATCGGCGCGGGCCGGCGGGCGCGATCGCGGGGCCGCTCCTGCTGGCCGAAGCGGCGCGGACCCAGAGGAAATGTGTATGAACGAAATCATGACCCGTCGTCGCGCTGTGGGTGTGGCGCTGCTGGCGATGTCGCTGACCGCGGCGACCGTGCCGAGCGGCAAGCCGGAAGACGTCGGCATGTCGTCCGATCGCCTCCAGCGCGTCAACGACGTCATCAAGAGCTACATCGATTCTGGCCAGATTTCCGGCGCCGTCACGATGGTGTCGCGCAAAGGCCGCATCGCGCATTTCGAAGCGCACGGCCTGATGGACATCGAAGGGAAGACGCCGATGCGCAAGGACGCCATCTTCCGCATGGCGTCGATGTCCAAGCCGGTGACCGGCGTCGCGATTTTGATGCTGATGGAGGAAGGGAAGCTGCGCCTCACCGATCCGGTGTCGCGTTTCATCCCGGAATTCAAGAATCCGAAAGTGGCGATGCTGAAAACGCCGAACGCACCGCCGGCGCCGCCGCCCGCGCCAGGGCAGCCCGCACCCCCGCCGGAGATCTACACCATGCCGGCGGAGCGCGAGCTCACGATTCGCGATTTGATGACGCATACCAACGGCCTCGAGACCGGCGGCCCGGGATCGCGCGAAGGGGCGCGCATGTCGCCGCGCAGCACGAGCAGCACGCTCGCCGCGTACGTGCCGACGCTCGGCCCCGTGCCGCTCGACTTCCAGCCCGGCTCCAAATGGCAGTACAGCGCGCTCGCCGGCATCGAAACGCTCGGCCGTATCGTCGAGATCACCTCGGGGATGACCTTCGATCAGTTCCTGCAGAAGCGGATCTTCGAGCCGCTCGGGATGAAGGACACCGCGTTCTATCCGACCGAGGATCGCATGCCGCGCGTGGTGACGCTCTACGAGCGCAAGCCGTCGGGGCTCTCGCGCACGGACACGCCAAGCTGGCTCGCGACGAAGACCTTGTTCTCCGGCGGCGGCGGACTGTGGTCCACGCCCGAGGACTACATGCAGTTCGCGCAGATGCTCGTGAACAGCGGTCAGCTGAACGGAAAGCGGCTGCTGAGTCCGAGGACCGTGGATCTGATGGCGGCCAACCACGTCGGCGATCTCTACGCCGGCATCGGCCAGCGGCTGAAGGGCATGGGCTTCGGCCTGACCGTCGAAGTCGTGATGGACGGCGTCGCCGCGAACCGCCGCGAGTCGAACGGCAGCTTCGGCTGGGACGGCGCGTTCGGCACGCACTTTTGGGTCGATCGCAAGGAGCAGCTCGTCGGCCTGCTGATGGTCCAGGAATCGAACGGCCAACTGATGCGCGACTTCGAGAACGCGGTGATGCAGGCGATCGTCGAGTGAACCAGGGCCGGGTCCGGCGCATGCGGGACGCGTCGAGCGACCTCGTCATCGGACAAACCCCTAAGAAGCTCCCACGCATTGAAGCCCAGCGGTACAAACCTGTGTATTCCGCATCGAATCAAGACGCTTTTTCAGCCTGTTTTTCTCCTAGTCCTGGGCCAAACCGCTGATTGTCCGCCTTTCTGAGCGATCTCAGCCGTTGGCCAGAGATTTGTAGCTCGACGGTGGCATGAGACCACTGATGGAACAGACCGATGTGCAGCGGATGGCGGATTCGGTCCTTCGAGAATACGGCGTTCCGATGAAGGTCTCGGCGATTTCCGCTGTTGCGGCAGGGTGGACGATCGCGTTCGCGGGCTCCTATCCGGGATCGCCGAACGTCGAGGTGAACTTGAACTGCGACCGCAGCTCCGCGCACCACGTTCGCGAATCGTTGAAGAAGAGCCTCGCCGTCTGCGACTAGCCGTCGACGGGTAGTTTCCGGCTCGGGCCGGGCATCACTTCGGCAGATCGAATCGCACTTCGAGATAGGTGATCGACCCTTCCAGATCCTTGTACCAATGCGGTGTGCCGGCGGGCACGAGCAGCACGTCCCCCTTCGCCACGCGGCGGCTCTGACCACCCTCAATCGTGGCGCTTTCGCCACGCCCCGCGGCTCCGGCGGCACGGACGATGGTTCCGCCGGTGACAAAGGTTGCCGCGCCCTCGATGATGTGATGCACCTCGGTGCCGTCGGGATGCGCGATTGCGCCCTGCGCGCTCGTGCGCCGGACGATGTTGATGCGGTAGTGATCCGCGAGCTTCACCGGCGCCGTGTGCATTGCCGGCGCGGCCTTCGCGGCCTCCTTCAGCGTCGCCATCAGCTCGGCTTCGCTCAGGTACGTAGCCGGCGCAGGCGCCGGAGCTTGCGCCGCCGACAGCACTCCCATCAGCGCGATGAGGGCGGCTCTCATTTCTGCGTTTTGCTCTTCTGTAGATCCTCGTAGCGCGCGCCTTTAAGGACGCCCACGAGGCCGTAGTTGCTCTCGTGGCACGCGTATTCGTAAATCAGCTCACCGGTCCTGGTCATTGGAATCGAAGCACTCCACGTGCCGGTCCACGTCGCCGGATCCTCGACGGTGAACTCGTACCGCAGCGTGTCCATGTCGACTCGCGTGAAGCGCTCGACGAGGTGGAGATCTCTGCTCGCGCCCCTGAACCCGTCCTCCTGCGAGAAGTTCGTCGTGTCGACGACGAGCGTGTCGCCGTCCCAGCGGCCCACCGAGTCGCCGGTGAGGGAACGGATGGTGCTCGGCGCATGCGGACGGCCGTCCAACGGAACGATTCGCGCACTATGGATCATTTCGTTGAGGATGACCACGTGGTCGCGCGTCTGCACGAGCTGCATGTTGTTGTTGTACGCGCTCGGCACCATCGGCGGTCCCGAGTTGAACCCGACGACGCAGCGCTCGGCGA
>JAYVYV010000120.1:0-12812 GCA_043783985.1 Acidobacteriota bacterium
TCCCCAAACTAATTCTGAAGGAATTTTAAATTCTTTGGCCGAAGGTTCCACATTTTCTGCATAAGCTTTGGGGTATGCAAATTCCCATAAAAATCGAACGCCCTCAATGCCTTGTGCCGCACGAGCCGGAGCAAAAATATTTTGCCCCAAATACGAGGAACGATGATAGTGACCTACTATTTTGTATTCATTCATCAAAGTTCTTAAATAATCTTTGTTTTTTGTTTGTCGCTCGATTTCGTAAAGATCCCACTTGGCCCAGTCATCCAGGCCGACAATCATAAGATCACGCGCTTTTTCAAAACGCTCCGCCAGAGCAGAAGTTTTAAATTCAGAAGCATTTTCATCCTTTGACAAGAATCTTCTGAATTTCCACGTACCGGGCGCGCCTGGATTCGCGATCCGGAAACTGCGACCCTTCATCGAACAGCGCGTCGATCCGCGCGTTGCGGTAGCCGGCGCCATTCGAGAAGGGGATCGGGCCGATATTGCTCGACACATACACCCGCCTCACGCCGATGTCGGGATCCGCGCCGTTGCAGAAGGACGCGACGCCCATGTCGAAGGCCTTCTTCACGTACACGCGCTCGACCGCCGCGTTGAAATCGAGCGTTTCGAGATTCACGGTGATGCCGACGGCTTTCAGTTGCTCGCGCACGACCTGCGCGAGACGCTGCTGCGTGCTGGCGTGCGTGAAGGTGATCGCGAACCGTTCACCGTTTCGCCCCGCGTTCACGCCGGCTTCGTCGAGCAGTCGCGCGGCGGCCGCGACGTCGTGCGGATACTGCCGGACGTCAGGCGTGTAGGCCCACGCGAGGAGGTGGCTGATCGGACCGGTGGCCGGCCGGCCCTGCCCGAAATAGACGTGATCGACGATGAACTGCCGGTCGAGCGCCATCGCGATCGCCCGGCGGACACGGAGATCGTCGAGCGGACGCCGCAACAGGTTCGGGATGAGCACGTCCTCGCACACCGATCCGCCGGAGCCGCCGGTCCCGGGGACCACCGCGATGCCGGGCGTCTGCCGCAGCCGCTCGACTTCCGGGCCGGCCACGCCGCCGACGTAGTCGACTTCGCCCTTCTCCAGCGCCGCAATCGCGGTCGCCGCATTCGGCAGGATTCGGAAGACGAGGCGATCCACGCCGGGCAAACCGGCTCGAAAATAGGTCGGGTTGCGTTCGAGCACGACGCGATCGGCCGGCGCATAGCTCACGAACCGAAAGGGACCGGTGCCGATCGGGTGGCGCGTCGCCTCGCCGGCAAGCAGATCCTGTCCGGCGTACGCGTGCTTGGGGATGATCGACGCCTCCACGACGTCCAGCCGCTGAAGCAGGGGGCTGTAGGGGCGCCGCAGCCTGAAGACGGCGGTGTGGTCGTCGGGCGTGTCCACACGATCGAGCAGGCCCTGAAGAGCGGCGCGCGTGCGCGAGTGGTACTTGAGCAACGCCTCCTCGAACGTGAACTTGACGTCCGCGGACGTGAAGGCGTGGCCGTCGTGCCACTGGACACCGTGGCGGAGGGCGAAGCGGTACGTCCGGCCTTCGTCCTCGATCGTCCACCGCTCGGCGAGCTCCGGCACCGGCGACAGGGTTTCGTCCAGACCCACGAGGCCGTTGAAGATTTGATCGGTGACCGGATGGGTGCTGCCCGACGTGGTCACGGCCGGGTTCATGGCGCCCGGGTCGCCATTCAACGCGACGACCAGGGTCGCCGGGACGGTGCGCGTGCTGGCGCGGCCGCAGCCGGCGAGCGACGCGGCGGCGGCGACGGCCATGGCGAAACGGTTCACAGCCACGGCGTGCGAACCGCATCCACACCGACGGCCTCATATAAGGCTTCGCCGACGAGGTTGAAGCCGGCCACGGTGATGGCGACCGCCGCGCCGGGAAAGAGCATGACGTGCGGTGCGGTGAACAGCAGATTCTTCCCTTCGTTGATCATCGTTCCCCATTCCGGTGTCGGCGGCTGCGCGCCGAGCCCCAGGAAACTGAGACCGGCCACGGCGAGAACGAGGGTGCCCACGTCAAGCGTCGCGACGACAATCACCGGTGCGACCGCCTGCGGGATCACCTCACGTATCAGCACGCGCGCGTGGCTTGCGCCAAGCGCCCGCGCCGCCTCGACGAACGGCAGCTCGCGGCCGCGCAGCACGAACGCCCGCGTCAACCTGGCATAACGAACCCACCAGACGGCGCTCAAGCCCATGACGATCGTCGACAAGCCGGGCCGGAAGAGCCCGACGATGGCCAGCGTCAGCACGAGCGGCGGGATGGCCAGCACGATATCGCTCGCGCGCATGAGGATTCCATCCAGCCAGCCGCCATAATACCCGGCGATGGAGCCAACCGTGACGCCGAGGCCGAGCACGAGCGCCAGCGCGCAGATGGCGGCGCCGAGGGACCACCGTGCACCGAACATGATCCGGCTGAGCAGGTCCCGTCCGACTTCGTCGGTCCCGAGCGGATGGGCCGCCGATGGCGAGGCGAGCCTCACGGGACCGATGGCGAGCGGATCGTAGGGCGCCGCGAGCGGCGCGCCGACCGCCGTGATCAGCAGCACGGTAATGATCGCGGTACCGGTCCGTCCAGTCCACGTGCGGACGATTCGCCGCAAGCCGTCCGGCAATGTCGAGAGCCGCTCAAGTCGCGCGCTCATCGATCGCTCTCGTTCAGGCGTACACGCGGATCGATCCGGAGGTAGGCGAGGTCCGCGCCGAAGTTCAGCAGCGTGAAGACCACCGCGCTCAGGAGCACCACGCCCTGAATCAGCGGGTAGTCCCGGTTGTAGATCGCATCCAGCCCGAGCTTTCCGATGCCGGGCCATGAAAACATCCATTCGACGATCATGGCGCCGCCGATCAGGTGTCCCGCGGCGAGGGCGACGACGGTCACGATCGGGAGCAGCGCCACCGGGAGCGCGTGTCGCCACACGGCGCGCCGCCGCGGAACGCCTCGCGCGATTGCGGCCTGCATGAACGGCTCGGCGAGCACGTCCGCGACACTGGCGCGGGTGATGCGCGTCAGCGCACCGGCGGCCCCGAGGGCGAGAGTGATCGACGGCAGCACCAGGTGACGCGCCGTGCCGTATCCGAAGATAGGGAGCGCGTGCAGCCGGACGCCGAACACGAACATCAGCACGTAGCCGATGAAGAACGCGGGCATCGATGTGCCGCACACGGCGGCCGCCCTCGAGAGATGGTCCGGCCACGCCCCCGGTCGGGCGGCGGCCAGCGTCCCGAGCGGTACGGCGATCCCAACGGCAATCGCGAGCGCCGTCACCGCCAGGAGGATCGTGCGGGGCAGGGCCTCCGCCAGCAGCGAGTGGACCTCGTCGCCGCTGCCCCACGAACGTCCGAGCTCTCCGTGCGCCGCGTCGTTCAGCCATGAGACGTACTGCACGGCGACCGGGCGGTCGAGTCCCATGCGCTCGCGCATGCGATCGATTTGCGCATCCGTCGGCGGGCGTCCGAGCGCTCGCTCCAGCACGAGCTCGGCGGGATCGCCGGGCGCCAGTCTGCCGAGTGCAAACGTGAGGGTGGTGACACCCAGCAGGACGAACACGAGGGAGCCGACCCGTCGCGCCAGGTAGTTCGTCACCCGGTCCTCACTTGCCCGGCCGCACGCTGTCCCACCGTTGGTTGGTGTCGGAGGGATGCGGCGTGAAGTTCGTGACGCCGGCGCGTGCGACCCACACGCGCCGCACGCCTGCGAGAGGCACCACCACGTGTTCGATATCCACCAGGGCGTGAATCGCCGACGCGGCGTCCGCCCGCGCCGACTCGATATCCGGCGCCGACCGGCAGCCCTCGATCGCGCGATCGACGGCGCCGCCTGGTGCGACCCAGCGGTTCGACGCGGATCCGGACTTCGAGTAGTAGATCAGGTCCGGCAGGAAACAGGGGTAGGCTTCGTTCTGGTTCGTGATCGCCTGCAAGAGATCGAACTGGCCATTCCGCCTGCGCGCGCCTGAAACGGCAGCATCCGGCATCATCTCGATTCGGGTCTCGATGCCGGCCTGCTTCAACTCATCCTGGATCAGCTCGGGCGAGTGGAGATGCTCCGCGGCTGGAAACGCGACGAGCAGCAGGACGCTCAGCCGCCGCTCGCCCTTCCGACGGATGCCATCGGCCCCCGTTCGCCATCCGGCGGCCTCGAGCATCGCAGTCGCCCGACTCACATCCCGGATCGGGCCGACGACTTCCGATGCGTGAGCGCCGAGGACGCTGGGAGGGATCCACGTGTGGCTCGCGTCCGCCGAATTCCGCCATGAAGCGGCGACGATGGCCTGGCGATCCAGGGCGAGGCCAATCGCGGTCCGCACATCGGGATCGCTGCCCAGGGTGTACGGCGCGCGTCCGTGGATGTTGATGCTGAGCGCGTCGCACGCGCCGACCTCGGAGCGCATCACGCGCAGGCCCGCGCCCTCGAGCTCGTCCGTGAGCGCCGGAGACACGTCGGCCACCATGTCCAGCTGGCCGGCGCGCAGCGCCAGGGCGCGCGCCTGGGGATCGGGAACGAAATGAAAGACGAGCCGCGCCGCCTGCGCCCGCGCGTTGACGTTCCAGTAGTCCGCGAACCGCTCCACCACGAACCGGTCGTGCCGAACGTACTCGACGAACCGAAACGGTCCGGTGCCGACAGGCTTCATCGGATCGCTGTTGACGCGGTTGATGCCCCAGACGGGATGCGCCAGTTGTTCCACCAGGCGATAGTTGGTTTTCGTCGGCGTCATCTCGACGACGTAGCGGTCGCGCACGTGGACGCTGTCCGGACCCAGCGCCTGATAGTTGTCGGGATACGCCTTGATGATCAGATCGAAGGTGTACTTCACATCGTCGGCCGTGAATGGCGCGCCGTCATGGAACCGGACGCCGTGGCGAAGCTCGAATCGATAGGTGTTGGTCTCGGGCCTGAAAGTCCAGCGCTCCGCCAGCGCCGGTTCGATCTCGAAGCGCTCGTCCATGCGCGCGAGGGTGTCGAAGATGCCGCTGCTGTGCGGGTACTTGCCGAGGTCAGGACGACTGGGCAACTCGGTCAGATACCGGTCGGCGCCGATGCCGACGGCCAACACATCGGCGGGGCGTGCGCCGCACGCCGCGGCGACACAGATCGCCAGGCAGGAGAGCACGATCGCCTGAACGCGCGGGCCGGACACTCGCGCCGAGTTGTATCACAACCGTGCAACACGCGGGATATCATGCGGGCACGCATGCTGACCGAGGTGAACGGGTGACGGAGCGTCGCGCGATCGACATCCGGGGCGTCGTGCAGGGCGTCGGCTTCCGGCCTTTCGTTCACGGACTGGCTACCGGACTGAATTTGTCCGGCTTTGTCGTCAACCGCGGCGGCCGGGTGGAGGTCGAGGTCGAAGGCGCCCGCGACGCACTCGATCAGTTCGAGCGTGAGCTGACCGCGTCGGCACCGCCGCTCGCGCGTATCGAATCGATCGTGATCCGCCTGGTGGATCCTCGCGGCGAGGACCGCTTTCGCATCGCGCCGAGCCTCGGCGACGCCGACCCGGCCGTCACCATCGCGCCGGACGCGGCGACGTGCGACGCGTGTCTCTCCGAGATGCGCGATCCGGCGAATCGGCGCCACCGCTATCCCTTCATCAACTGCACGGCGTGCGGTCCGCGGCTGACGATCATCACCGGCAGCCCGTACGATCGCGAGCGGACGACGATGGCGGCCTTCGAGATGTGCGAGCGCTGCCGGGCCGAGTACGAAGACCCGGGCGACCGCCGCTTTCACGCGGAGCCGATCGCTTGTCCGCTCTGCGGTCCGACGCTCCGGGCGATTGACGCCACCCGACGCGTCGTCGACGGCGATCCGATCCAGGCGGCCGCCGCGGCCTTGCGCGCGGGCCGCATCGTGGCGATCAAGGGACTTGGCGGGTTCCACCTCGCGTGCGACGCGGCGGACGTCTCCGCCGTCGAATCGTTGCGGACGCGAAAACAGCGCGACGACAAACCGTTTGCGGTCATGGTGGCGGACGTCGTTGCGGCGGCGTCGCTGTGTGACCTCTCCGCCGAGGAGGCGGCGCTGCTGCAGTCGACCGCCCGTCCGATTGTTCTGCTGCAGAAACGCATCGCCGACGGTTCGCCCGCAGGTGCACACGACGTGCGAGGGGCCGACGGTCCGCCTGAGAGGGGACACGACCCGGGAGGGAGGCACAGGCACCACCGGATCGCCGGTGCGGTGTCTCCCGACAGCAGCCGACTGGGCGTGATGCTGCCGTACACGCCTGTGCATCACCTGCTCCTGTCGGCCGTCGACGGCCGCGCCCTGGTCATGACCAGCGGCAACCGTTCGGACGAGCCGATCGCGATCGGCAACCACGAGGCGCTGTCGCGGCTGGAGGGTATCGCGGATCTGTTTCTCCTGCACGACCGCGACATCCGCGTGCGGTGCGAGGACTCGGTCGTTCGTCGCGTCGGCGCGTCGCCTCTGTTCGTGCGCCGTTCGCGCGGCTACGCGCCGGCGCCCGTCAGGTTGCCGTTCGACTGCCAGGAGCCCCTCCTCGCCGTCGGCGGTCAACTGAAGAACACGTTTGCGCTCGGCCGCGGCCGTGACGCGATCGTCAGCCATCACGCCGGCGATCTCGACGAGCTGATCGCATTCGAGGCCTTCGAGCGCGACATCGGGCTGTACGAGCGTACCTTCGAGGTGACGCCGACCGTCATCGCCCACGACCTGCATCCGGACTACGCCGCCACGCGGTTCGCGCTGAGCCGCGGCGGCGTCCGGCATATCGGGGTGCAGCACCACCACGCGCACGTCGCGTCGTGCCTGGCCGAACGCGGGCTGGACGGCCCGTTGATCGGCGTGGCGTGGGACGGCGCAGGATGGGGGCCGGACGGATGTGTATGGGGCGGAGAATTCCTGGTGGGCGATCGCACCGGGGTGTATCGCGCTGCGCATTTTCGATACGTCGCCTTGCCGGGCGGGGACAAAGCTGCGCGCGAGCCGTGGCGCATGGCGCTGTCGCATCTGCGCGACGCCGGAATCGACGACGCGGATGCCTTGCGCGGCGTCCCCCCCGCGACGAGAAGGGCCGTCGGACAGATGATCGAGCGGGGCGTCAACGCCCCGCTGACCTCGAGCGTGGGGCGGCTCTTCGACGCGGTCGCCGCGCTGTGCGGCGCTGCGGGCTCGACGACCTTCGAGGGGCAGGCGGCGATGTGGCTGGAATCGCTGGCCGAAAGCAGCGACGACGCCGGGCGATACCCATTTGCCCTGGCTGGCGGCGGGAAACCCGACCTCGACCACGATGCGTCCGAGCCGGCCGCCCCGCTGACCGTGGACACCCGCCCCCTGATCCGGGCGATCGAGGCCGATCGACGCGCGGGTATCGCACGCGCGGTGATCGCGCGACGGTTTCATACGACGCTGACGGCCATCGTGGGGGAGGTGGCGCGGCTCCTCCGGGATCGCACCGGCCTGAGCCGGGTGGCGCTGTCGGGCGGGGTATTTCTCAACGGCATCCTCACCGCCGAGGTCGAAACACTGCTGGCCTCGGACGGATTTGCGGTGTATCGTCACCGGGTGGTTTCGCCCGGCGATGGCGGGTTGAGCCTCGGGCAGCTGGCCGTGGCGGCTGCGTCGGTCGCGGCCTCAAAGGAGCGTTCACGTGTGCTTGGGAATACCGGGCAAGGTCGTTGAGACGTTCAGCGAGCACGGCATCCTGATGGGGAAGGTGGACTTCGGCGGCGTGTCGAAGCGCGTCTGCCTCGACCACGTGCAGGAAGTCGTGCCGGGCGAGTACGTGCTGGTCCATGTCGGGTTCGCGCTGGCGCGCATCGACGAAGCCGAGGCGCGGCGCGTCTTCGACTTCCTCGACGGCATGGAACAGCTCGGGGAGCTCGATGAAGTTCCTTGACGAGTACAGAGACGGCGAAACGGTCTCGAAGCTGGTCCGCGCGATCGAAGCGCGCGTGACGCGTCCCTGGACGATCATGGAAGTGTGCGGCGGGCAGACGCACACGATCGTCAAGTACGGCATCGACGAAGTGCTGCCGGCGGGCATCGAGCTGGTGCACGGCCCCGGCTGTCCAGTCTGCGTCACCCCCCTCGAAATGCTCGATCGCGCGCACGCCATCGCGTCCCGCCCCGACGTGATCTTCTGCTCCTTCGGCGACATGCTGCGCGTGCCCGGGTCGCGCTCCGATCTTCTCCAGCTCAAATCCCAAGGCGCCGACGTCCGCATCGTCTACTCGCCGCTCGACGCGGTGCAGATCGCGGCCGCGAACCCGGCGCGCCAGATCGTGTTCTTCGCCATCGGCTTCGAAACCACCGCCCCGGCCAACGCCATGGCGGTGTCGCTCGCTGCGCGCCGCGGGCTCACCAATTTCAGCGTCCTCGTGTCCCACGTCCTCGTGCCGCCGGCCATCGCCGCGATTCTCGGCGCGCCCGACAATCGCGTGCAGGCGTTCCTCGGGCCCGGTCACGTGTGCACGGTCGTCGGCTACGACGAGTACGAGCCGCTCGTCGCGCGCTACCGCGTGCCGATCGTGATCACCGGATTCGAGCCGGTCGACATGCTCGAAGGGATTCTGATGACGGTCGAGCAGTTGGAGGCCGGCGAGGCTCGCCTCGACAATCAGTACGGCCGCGTCGTGACGCGGTCGGGCAATGCGGCGTCGGTCGCGTTGATCGCCGAGGTGTTCGAGGTCTGCGATCGGAAGTGGCGCGGTGTCGGATCGATTCCGGCGAGCGGCTGGCGCCTGCGCGACGCCTATCGCGACTTCGACGCCGAGCGCCGGTTCGACGTGCAGGCGATCGAAGCCTCCGAGTCGTCGGTCTGCATCAGCGGTCTGATCCTTCGGGGTCAGAAGAAGCCGCACGATTGTCCGGCATTCGGCACGACGTGCACACCCGAGACGCCGCTCGGCGCGACGATGGTCTCGGCGGAAGGGGCGTGCGCGGCCTATTTCGCCTACGGACGCCTGAAGGCGGTTCACGCGGAGGCCGTGTGAGCGAAACCGCCGCCGCACCCGCGCTCGTACGCGATCTCCTGGGCAGCTGTCCGGCGCCGTTCACCGGATACGACCGCGTGCTGCTCGGCCATGGCAGCGGCGGGCGACTGAGCAGCGATCTCGTCACCCGTGTGTTCCTCCCGGCGCTCGGCAACGACGTCCTGAACCGGCTCGAGGATCAGGGGACCTGCGACCTTCCAGGTCTCGCCGACGCCCGGCTCGCCATGACGACCGACAGCTTCGTCGTGCGGCCGATCTTTTTCCCCGGCGGCGACATCGGCCGCCTTGCGGTCCACGGCACGGTCAACGACCTCGCCGTCGGCGGCGCGACGCCGTTGTTTCTGACCGCGGCGTTCATTCTCGAGGAAGGGCTCCCGCTCGACGACCTCCGCCGCATCGTCGCGTCGATGAAAGCGGCGGCGGACGAAGCGGGCGTGACCGTCGTCGCCGGCGACACCAAGGTCGTCGATCGCGGCAAGGGCGATCAGATTTTCATCACGACGACCGGCGTCGGCCTCGTGCCGGCCGGGCGGGCGCTGTCGGTATCGGCCGCGCGCCCCGGCGACCGCATCATCGTGTCCGGCACGATCGGCGACCACGGCATGGCGATCATGTCGGTTCGCGAAGGGCTCGAGTTCGAGACCGCGCTCGAGAGCGATACGGCCGCGCTGAACGGGCTGGTCGGCGCCATGCTGGGCGCGTGTGACGGCATCCGGGCGATGCGCGATCCCACGCGCGGCGGCGTGTCGAGCGCGTTGAACGAGATCGCCACCGCGTCGCGGGTCGGCGTCGACCTGGTAGAAAAGGATGTGCCGCTGCGGGATTCCGTGCGCGCGGCGTGCGAGATCCTGGGCCTCGATCCGCTGTATGTCGCGAACGAGGGCAAGCTGATTGCCGTGGTGGCGCCCGAGCGTGCCGAACATCTCGTTGGGGTCATGCGGCAGCATCCCCTGGGACGCGACGCCGCGATCGTCGGGGAAGTCGTGAGCGAACATCGCGGCAGCGTGGTCATGCGTTCGGTCGCGGGCGGCTCGCGGATCGTGCCGATGCTCGCGGGTGAGCAGTTGCCGCGGATTTGTTGAATGCGTCAGGGGGACCCATGCCGGTGAGCACACCGTCCGCGCCGCTGCCCGAGATCGATTGGTTCAAATCGGCGACCGAGCGCGAGCAGTACCGCCCGGAAAGCCAGAAGTCGGCGCTCCCGCTCGGGCCGTTGAAGGTGGTGCACGCCTTCTGGCTCGCCGGCATGAGCTGCGACGGCTGCTCGATTGCCGTGGTTGGTGCGACGTCGCCGTCGGTCGAGCAGCTGATCTCGGGAACGATTCCCGGCATGCCCCGCGTAATCCTCCACCATTCGGTGCTGTCGATCGAATCGGGCGAGGAGTTCGTCAGCAACTACCGCCTCGCGGCGGCGGGGAAGCTGGACGCGCCATTCGTCGTCTTCTACGAGGGCTCGATCGCCGACGAGCGGATCGCCGCGGCCACGGGCGGGTACTTTTCGTCGATGGGCGTCGAGACCAGGCCCGACGGCTCGCACCGGCCGATCCCGACGGCTGAATGGCTCAAGCGCCTGGCGCCTGGCGCGGCGGCGGTGATCGCCGTCGGGACGTGTGCGACGTGGGGAGGCATTCCGGCGGCTGCGGGAAATCCGACGGGCGCGATGGGCCTGATGGATTTCCTCGGCGCCGATTATCGCAGCGCCTACGGCTTGCCGGTCATCAACATCCCCGGCTGTTCGCCGGTCGGCGACAACGTGACCGAAACGGTCGCGGCGACGCTGCTGTTCCTGCAGGGCCTCGGACCGCTGCCGTCGTTCGACGAGCTCGGTCGCCCGGCGTGGCTCTTCAGCGAGACGGTGCACCAGCGGTGCGTGCGGGCCGGTTATTACGAGGAAGGCACGTTCGCGAAGCAGTACGGCGACAAGGAATGCCTCGTCGAGGTCGGCTGCTGGGGTCCGGTCGTCCAGTGCAACATCACCTCGCGCGGCGCGATCAATCACCTCGGGGGCTGCATGAACACCGGCGGCATCTGCATCGGCTGCACGATGCCGGGCTTCCCGGATCGGTTCTCACCGTTCTACAAGACGCCTCCCGGATCGCTGGTGTCCAGCAACGCGTCGCGTCTCCAGGGCTCCTTCATGCGCCCGCTGCGGCGCATGACGATGCAGTTCATGAATCGCGAGCCGCATTGGGGTCTCGGCGACAAGGTGCCGAGCGGCTGGGGGCACACCGCCCCGCCCGGGATCGCCAAGAAGCTCGTGCACAAGATGTACGAAAAATACCAGTTCCTGGGATCGAAGAAACCCGGGCGCCACGGCGATCCGAAGTTCTACGGCGGTAAGACCATCGACGAGGCGCCGGGCAAGCCGGCCAAGACCGAGCACGACATGGACAGGCTCTGACGCCGTGACGGACCGACCTTCGCCCGAGGTGACACATGCCGTATGACACGTTCGTTGGATGGTGGGAGCTGGGTTATGGTCTCGGCGTCACGGTGGTGCTCATCGTGGCGGTTCTGCTCATCGCCATCCTGGCCGTGGCGCTGAGCATCGAGCGGCTCGCGCGCGTGGCGCTCGGCGTGGCCGGCGAGATTGAGGTTTCGACGCGGCCCATCTGGTCGCTGGCCGACGCCAACGCCATCGTCGAGGACATCGTGAAGGCCGTTCGCCGTGCCGACGCACACACGACGGCGATTGCGGACGCGCTGGGAGGACCGAAATGAATCCCGTTCCGCACGACACGATCGTGCTGTGGTGGGGAATCGCGCTCGCGGTGACCGTTGTCGTGCTGCTGGTCGTGGCGGTGCTGCTGGAGCTGGTGATTCGCACCACCAAGCGCATCCACGCCGTCGTGCACGACATCTGGTTCGGCGGCACGCGGATCGCGGCGAATACGGTGACCATCGCGCTGCTGCGGCAGACCAACGTGCTCGCCGGCGAGCTTCTGGAGTCGGCGGGACGGATCGCGGCGGCGTCGGGGCGCATCCGGCGCGCGGCTCAGGGAGGCGGACAATGAGCATCATCCTGCTGACGCTGGCGTCGTGCCTGGCGGTGCTGCTGCTGCTCGCGGTCGTCGCCATCGACGTACGGCGCATCATCACGCAGCTCGACGACATCGGCGGCGCCTCGCGGAGCTATCTCGCCAAGATCCGCTACGGGTTGCGGGCGATCGACGTCGAGACCGCTCAGTTGGCGCCGCAGGTGACGGCGCTCAATGGCGGCCTTCGGGCGCTCGATGGCGGCCTGCGCGCCGTTGCGGGCGAGCTGACGCTGACGCTGGCGGCGCTGAAGAAAGGCGGTGGCGCGTGATCTCGCCAGCCGTGTACTGGATTTGGGGCGCCACGCTGGTCGTCGTCACGCTGATTATCGTGCCGACGGCGATCTATCTCCTGCACCGCACACTCCGGGCGGCAATGATGATCGAGCGGCACACGCGGGAATCGCTCGACGCGGCTGTCCACATCCTCGAGAACACCTCGGCGATTCCGGCGCTCGACGAGACGATCGCGGCGGCGACGTCGCTGATCGAAGCGACGAAGATCCTGCAGGACGCCACCGGCGCCATTGCGAAGGCGGTGACGAAATGACCACGAACGAGATCTTCGTCATCTGGACGCTGGTGCTCGCGACAGCCATCGTCCTGGTCCTCGCGGGATATCTGATCGCGATTGCCTGGTACCTATACCGGGCGGGTGGGAGTCGCAAGAGCCTGCTCGCGCAGCTGGCCGGAGGACTGTCCGGTGTGGCCGCCAACGTGAAGCCGCTGGACGAGAAGATCGCGACCATCGCCGGCGCGCTCGGCGCACTCCGCGACGAGCTGCTCACGGTTGAGAAGAACCT
>JAYVYV010000121.1:0-12801 GCA_043783985.1 Acidobacteriota bacterium
GTCTACTTCCTCGGAGAGGGTCGCCTCTTCTTCGATGAAATCGACGACGTCAGCAACAACTATCAGTTCTGGGCTGGCGTGCGGGTGCACTTCTAGCGAACGGTCGCGTGACCCAGCCTTCGCCGGTATCTCAAAGCCGCGCGATTCTGCGCGATCTGCTGATCGTTGCCTCGGTCGGTGCCGCCATCTGGGTGGCGCACCGGCTGGGGCGCATCGTCCTCGTCCTCGTGCTGGCGATGTTCTTCGCCTACGTCATCGCGCCGCTGGTCGATCTGGCGCAGCATGCATTCATCCTGAAGGGACGTTCACGCCGTCTGCCCAGGGGGCTCGCCATCGCGGTCATCTACCTCCTGCTCGGCAGCGGTCTCGTCGCGGCTGCAGCGCTGCTATGGCCCAGCGCGGCCGCGCAGATCGAGAAAGCGATCGCGAGCGGCCCGGCGTACACGGAGTCGTTCCGGACGTGGGAGCACGGGTGGACGCGCTACTACGGGCGCCTTCGCATCCCGCTCGAACTACGCCACAGCATCGATGAATCGGTGCTTGGCGCGGGGGACGCCGCGGTCGCGTACGCACACGGGTCGCTGCTGGCGCTGATCGGAATCCTTTCGGATCTTCCGTGGCTGGTGCTGGTGCCCGTCCTGGCCTTTCTGATGCTGAAGGATGCCGCCGCGATCCGGCGCACGGTCCTGACGGCGCTGCCGCACCGGGTCCAGCTGCGCGGTCACCGGCTGTTCGAGGAGCTGAACGCGACGATGGCGGCGTACGTGCGCGCGCAGCTGATCGCGTGCGTCGTCGTCGGCAGCCTGTCGGGGATCGGCTTCGCCCTGCTTGGCAATCCATACGCCGTGCTGCTGGGCGTGCTGGCCGCGGTGCTGGAGTTCGTCCCCCTGGTGGGGCCGCTGGTCGTGGCGCTCGTCGCGGTGGTGATTGCCGCGCTGCAGGATCCGATGCTCGCCGTCTGGACCGGGGTGTTCCTGACGGTGCTGCGCGTGGTGGAAGACTACGTGATCTATCCGCGCCTGATCGGACGCGACATCCATCTGCACCCGCTCGTCGTGATTCTGGCGGTCCTGGCGGGGGTCGAGCTGGACGGGATCGCGGGGATCTTCATCGCGGTTCCCATCGTCGCGCTGGTGACGGTGGCGGCGCGGCACTGGCTCGAGTGGCGCGGACGGGATGCCGAAACCGCAGCCGCAGTAGTCTGACTGCGCTACGAGGCCAGACGGATCGGAAAGTCCTCGTGGTCCCCTGGCGACGGCCCCACGCTGGCGATTCCGCAATGGCGCAGCCGGTCGGCGTTCAGCTCCTCGCACAACGCGCAGCCGCACTCCCGCTCGTCCTTCACGCAGGCGCCGGAACGGCCCCTGGTGTAGTCCAGGAGACCGGTCCAGAACTCCAGCGCATGGACGAGACAGACCTCGGCGGGGATCGCGATGATGGTCGTCGTCGCCGGTTGCGTGCAGTAAGTACAGGTCGTCATGTCCGAAGAATAGGCCGAAGCGCGCGGTTCAGCTGTACCGCATTGCACACCTGAGCCGGCGGTGGGGTTCGGCCCGCAGTGTCCAGTTGTGCACACCCGTGTGCGGCTCGAGCTGTCATGCTGGTGTCAGGAGTTTCATGATGAATCAGCGTTCAGACCGCAGCGGAATCCACGGCTTGTTCCTCATGAAAGGATTCGTCCTCGCCGCCGCCGCCGTGTGCGCGAGCGGCGCGGCCTTCCCCGCGTGTTCCGGAGACGTCTAGGCCATGACGCCGCAGAGCATCGAGAAGCAGTACGGCGTCTCCGGCGCGTACACCGATACCGTCTCGACCGCCGATGGCTCGGTGAGGGGGACCATCGTCCCGGTGACGCTCGCCGACGGCCGCACGGCCCAGTTGTTCATCCCGGCAAAGGCGGCGAAAGAGCCGCACCCCGTCTATCTGCGCGACAACGAGGGGCTGCATCCGGTGAGCGTGAAGCGCAACGTGACACGCGATCAGATCACCCGATCGCCGGCCGTGATCGAAAGGCAGGCGGAGCCGGCGCATGCGAACAAGCGGTCGTGGGAGAAAGAGGCGCTGATCATCGGCGGGAGCGCCGGCGCCGGAACCGTGATCGGCGCGGTCGCGGGCGGGAAGAAGGGCGCGGGCATCGGCGCGGCCGCCGGCGGCGTCGGCGGCCTGATCTACGACCTGCTCACGCGCGACAAAAAATAAAGTTACGGTCGCGGCTTGATCGCGACCGTGGCCAGCAGATAGCCGTGCTTGCGGACGGCGGCGACATGGCGATCGAGCCAGACGAACGGCCGCACCATCAAGCCGGTGACCACTGACAGCGGCCGGCACCACGCGTGGCACGCGAGGTCGAGCATCCGGAGCCCCCCCGGAATGAAGAGGATCGCCGTCTCCGCCGTCACCTCGAACCCGGCGCGTTCGAGCATCGCGCGCAGCGCCCGCCGCGAATACGATTTCTCGTAGCCGTACGCGTAGAAGCCGATCGCCTGCAGCAGCGTGGCGAGCAGCGGACGCAGAAACGGATCGTGCCGGTTCGGCACGCCGATAATCGCGTGCCCGCCCGGCTTCAGCACCCGCGCCATTTCTCGCACCGCCTGCTCCGTCTCGTCGAAGTGCTCGATCGTCCCCATCGAATAGATCGCGTCGAAGCTCGCGTCGCGAAACGGCAGCGCCCGGACGTCGGCGGCCGCCGCGCGCAGCATGCCCGAGCCGCGCGTGAAGGCGGTCTTCGCCTGGATGACCGTCGGCTCCGAGATGTCGACGCCGAAGGGGTGAGCACCCCGTTGCGCCGCCCACGCCAGGATCCGCGTGTTCTTCGCCTCGTCCCAGAGATCGGTCTTGAGGATCCGCAAGCCGGCGAGCGGCGGCAGGTGCTCGGTGAACAGACGCTCCTCGTTGTCGGCGTAGTAGCGCGTCGACGCCGCGCCGCCCAGATCGGGGAAGCGCTCGCCGACCCCCGCCCAGAACCGCCGATAGGCGTTCGCCCCGAGTCTCATTCGACCGACCATTTCCAGGCGCCCATCGAAAACGACAAGGCCCGGCGGTCGCCGTTCCCGATCACCTCGTCGGCCATCGTGGCCGGCGCGGCCGAGTGGAAGGTCAGGAGGTGAGGTCCGGCGCTCAGCGCGAGCGGCCCGATGCGGTAGATTCGAGCGTCCCGGCCGACGTCGAGCGTCTGGGCGTCGCGGCCATCGAGACGGACGACAAGCGGACGCGTGACATGGAACGCATGCAGGTCGACCTCGAGCGTCACGCGCGGCCGCGGCGTCGGTGTCACGATGGTCCAGGACGCGTCGGCGCCCATCCATCGCCACGTGGCGCCGTCGCCGTGCTCGCGCGGGGAGAAACCGGTCATCGCTTTCGTGTAGACCAGTTCTCGCGGCTTCACCGAGAGAACATCGGCCGCGTCGAATCGCGCCTGCAGGTGAAGGCCTTGCGCGTCGCCGTGGTCGCGCAGCCATTGCCGTTGCCAGGTATCGCGCACGAGGATGTGCGTGAACCCCGTGGCCCACAGCTTCGCGGCCAGCTGCGGGTCCGCGCAGTCGTCGTCGGTGCTGTCGGCGAGCGCGATGCGACCCCCGGTCAGCCACGGCACGGACGAGGACTCCGGGGTCAGAGGCGCACAGTCGAACACGCGCGACCCGGCGGTCTGCTGCACCACCCATCGGTGAGCGGTGGTCGGGAGCACGTCGCGCCAGAGCGTCGGCGGCCAGACCGCGTACTCGGCCACCGCCAGAACCGCGAGGCCCGCGCAGAGCGCGCGGGCCGGCGCGGTCCTGAATGCCAGCAGCCGCGCCACGCCGATTCCGGCGAGCAGCGCCGCCATCAGCTGCACGATGACGCCGAACCGCGCATACGCGCGGAACATCGGGACCAGGGGATAGAGCAGCGCCGAGGGCCGAGTCACCATCACGCCGAACATCGTCCGCTCGGGCGAGAGGGAGCAGACGAGCGCGCCGGCGGCTACGGCCGCGAGCATCGGGACCACGGATCGCCGCGCGCTCCACGAACGTGCGGAGTGAGGCGGCCACGTGCCCGCCGTCGGCGCGACACCGGCGTCCGCCTTCGCACGATCGCTGCCCCAGGCGTAGATCGCGATCGACCCGAGCACGATGACGCTCCAGCCCAGGCTGACCTGCTGTTCGAGCAGGCCGTCGTGCACGCGCGACGCGGTCCAAATCCGGCGGGCGACGCCGCCCAGGAGCGGATGCGCGACGGGCGGCACGAGATAGCTCCACCATTTCGCGCTGAACGTGAACAGATCGTTACGCGCGAACGCGAAGGCGGCGCGGTCGCTGACCACGGCCGGCGCGGCCCACCCCACCCACGCCAGGCCGCCGGCGGCGAGGCCTGCCAGCGCGCCGGCGGTGACGCCGACCTGACGCAACGCGCGCGGTCCGCGCCGGGCGCGCGCGAACCAGTACGCGCCGATCGCGATCGGCGTGATGACCGCCGCGATCAGGCCGCCGTAGAAATTCGAGAGCGTCACCGCCGCCACCGCCACAGTCAGAAACGCCACGGCGGACCAGGTCGCCTCGTCCATGCAGCGCCACAGCGCGAGCAGGTACAGCGGCAGCCACTGCGTCTGGGCGACGTGCGGGTGATAGGCCGCCTGCGCGACGTGGAACGGTGAAAATGCAAACAGCAGGGCCGCGAACAGCGCTCCTCCCCGCGGCAGCGCCAGATGCCGCGCGAGCAGGTACGCGGCCGCCGCCGACAGGGGAAAACTGAGCAGCACGAGCCAGTTGTAGGCGGCGACGGCGCCGGTGACACGGGCGATCGCGGCGCCCGTCAGATCGGTGACCGGCTGCGAGTACGGGCCGAGGCTCATCGGCCGCGCGAACTGCTGCATCACGGTGAACGGATCGTGGTGACGTCCGACGATCGCGGCGCCGAAGATGCGCTCGGATGGCGCGCGCACGACCGGCGCCGCGATCACCAGCGTCAGGAGCAGCGCCGCCGCCGCCGCGGCCAGCGCTTCAGCGGCGTGACGGCGCAACGTTGACCACCGTGGCAATGATGAGCGCCGGGCCGACCAGCGCCCAGGCGCGGATATCGCGCACCAGGGGCGCCACGCCCGCGTGGACAAAGAGCAGCTGGATCCCGCCGCTGACCGCGATCTGCAGGCCCGCCAGCAGCGAGGCGCCGCACAGGAAGCGGGTCCATCCGCTCGGGATGAACGCCGCCACCCAGAGGGCGAGGAACAGTCCGAACTGGAAGGCAGGGAGGAACAGCAGCGCGCCCTGGGGATCGTCGAAGGCCGTGGCCCGGAACCACAGGATCGCGCCGGTGTAAGGCGCGCCGAGCAGCCGGACGAATGCGACCGCCAGCGCTAGCGCCGCGAGCGTCCGCGCACAGGTCGCGGCTCGCGCGCCGTACCGCCAGAGCGCGATGCCGCACACCATGCCGGCCGCGACCAGCAGCTGGGAAAACGCGTGGATGAAGAACGCCGGCGAATGCTCGAGCCCGGCCGGCAGCGCGACGACGAGCAGGCGCGCGACGCCCAGCGCGACGAACAGCGGCACGCCCGCCGCCGTCCAGAGCGCCGCGCTCCGCCACGTCCGGGAGTACACGAGGACCGCGGCGAGGTAGACGGGGATCAGCGGCGTCGCGATGCATTCCTGCGTCACGAGAAACGCGCCGCGCGGCGTCGCGATCAGCCCCGCCGCGGCGGTGGCGTCCACCCCGAAGCTGCGCAGCAGGACGGCCGCCGCGCGCGCGACAAGGCCCGCGACCGCCAGCACGCGCGCGCTCTCGAGATACAGCGGGGACGCGAGCGTGAAGACGAGCAGGCAGACCGCCGCCACGAGCGCAAAGCGCAGCGTCACGATCGGTCGCACGAAGTCCCGCCCGGCTGAAGCGTCCGCGCCAGGGGAAGGCCGGGTTCCCGGCGCGGGGCCATCCGCGAGGCGCATCCACGTGAACACGATGCCGGCGATGGCGATCGTGAGGACGGCCGGCCAGACATAGACGTGGAGCGCCTGAAACAGGCGGGGCGACGCGACCGCGCGTCCCAGCGTCCCGATGCGGATCGTGTTCAGCGCGAGGATGGCGGCGGTGCCGACCGCGATGCCGGCCGCGCGCATGCGCCAGCGCGCGGGGTACGCCGCGATCGCCGCAAGGCACAGCGCCAACGCGTCGGCACCGCTGCACGCGAGCGTCGCTTCGATCGGCAGGGAGGACGGGCCGAGCAGCGCGGAGCCGGCCGCGGCCTGGAGTTGCGTCGCCGGGAGCAGGACGTGGGCGCCGACCCAAGGCAGACGGAACAGGCCGAACAGCGCCAGCGACCAGGCGGTCAGACGCAGCGCGAAGCTACCCGCCGGCGTGACGCCGCCGACCGTGTCCATCGGCACGGGCGATCTCCTGTATCGATACCTCCTGGGCGCCGAACGTGCGTCCGAGCTCCCGGATCGCGTCCACGCTGCGGAGCCGCGTCGTGCAGGAAAAAATGTCGATGTTGATCGTGCCGGTTTCCGGCCAGGTGTGCAGCACCGCGTGCGATTCCCGGAGGATCAACACGCACGTGAGCCCGGTTTCCGGAAAGACGTGGCAGACCGTGTTGACGATCGTCCCGCCGGCCCGGCCGAGGGCGTCGATGAACAGGTCGGTGACCTCGTCGCCGGCCAGCACGGGCAGCGCCGCGCAGCCCGACAGGTCGGCGGAAAACGAGGCGGGCGAAGCGTTCGCGTCCATGATGGAGCGACTATACCGAGCCGCTCCGCAGGCTGAGTGTTCAAAACAGCACAGCGGTCTGCAACATGGCCGTGTAGTCTGCAAAGCCATGTAGACTGTCCGTGCCCTCTGAGGAAAACACAATGACACGCACGAGTGTGAGACTTGCCGCCAGCGTCGGACTGGTCACGTTTTTCTGCTGGGCCTCTCCGGCATCGGCGCAAACGGCTCCACCGCTTGGCGCGGTCTCGAGCTTTGGGGTTCTGGGTGGGTCGGCCGTGACCGCCGCCGGCCCTGCCGGCACGGTGATCGACGGAGACGTGGGTTCCGCTCCGACCCCCTCAGTCTCCGGGTTTCCTCCGGCGCTCGTGACGGCAGGGTTCACGGTCTACACGGCAGCCAATGTGGCCACGACGAACGCTCGGGCGGCTGCCGGCACGGCATACCTCAACCTCGCAGCGCAGGTGTGCCCGCCTGGGAACGTTATTGCGGGCGGCAACCTCGGTGGCCTCAACCTCGTGCCGGGCGTCTACTGCATGCCGACGGGAAACCTGGTGGGAACGCTCACGCTGACCGGCGGGGCTGCGGCCGTCTGGGTGTTTCAGATGACCCTCGATACGCTCACGACGGCGGGCGCCTCCCAGATCGTGATGGCCGGTGGGGCGAGTGCCTGCAACGTGTACTGGCAGGTCAGCAGTTCCGCAACGCTCGGGGCCGCCAGCGCGTTCAAGGGCAGCATTTTCTCGGGGGTCAGCATCAGCACGGGGACCACCGTCAACGTCGTCGGTCGAGCCATCGCAGGAACCGGCGCCGTGACGATGGCTGGCACGGACACCATTGGGGGATGCTCCGGCGGCAGCGGCGCTATCCCCCTGGCGCCCACGGTCGCGAAGGCGTTCAGTCCGGCGAGCATTTCGGCGGGCGGCGTCTCGAGGCTCACCATCACGTTGAGCAATCCCAACGCGGCGGCCATCACCCTGACCTCCGCGCTCACCGACACCTTGCCCAGCGGCGTGCTGGTCGCCGCCACGCCCGGCCTGAGCACCACGTGCGGCGTCGGCACGGTGGTCGGTCCGGCCGGCGGATCCACGGTGACCTTGCCGGCGGGGAGCACCATTCCTGCTTCCGGGTCCTGTACCATCGGGGTCAACGTGACCGCCGCGGCCGCCGGATCGTTTCTCAACACGATTCCCGCGGGCGCGGTGCAGACCGGGAGCGGAAGCAACGCCGCGCCGGCCACCGCGACCCTGATTGTGGCGACGGCTGTTCCGACGCTCTCGGAATGGGCGTTCATCATGCTGTCGGTGCTGCTGGCCGGCGTCGGGATGATCGCGCTGCGCAAGCGCGCGTCCCTGTAGCGATTGCGTCGCCGGCGTGCCGCAGCGTTGCCTGGGATGCCGGGATCCGAGGCGGCACGACCTCGGGCCGTGCGTGCCACACCGAGAGGCGATGGCGAGGCGGCGGCTCGGCGGCGAGCGGTGAGGTCCGGTCATCGACCGGCACACCGAGGAGGTGTTCATTAGAGCACACGCGGACGAGCAGGCCGCGTGTCATGCTCTCCACATGTCGCGGAGAAAGTCGCCTCACCGTGTGTCGAAGGCCGCGTCGGCCTTCAACGCCCAGGCGTTTCTCGATTCGTCCGGCGTGGCGAGAACCGTCTCCGAATACGGGCGGGGAGAGAGCATCTTCACGCAGGGGGACGACTGCGACCACGTCCTCTACATCCAGTCGGGCGGCGTCAAGCTGTCGGTGCTGTCGAAGAACGGCCGCGAGGCGGTCGTGGCGATGCTCGGGCCCGGCGATTTCTTCGGCGAGGGGTGCCTCGCGGGTCAGCCGACGCGGATGGGCAGCGCCACCGCGCTCACGCCGAGCGTGATCCTGCTCGTCACGAAGGCCAAGATGCTGCGGCTGCTGCACAAACAGCACGGGATGTCCGACCGTTTCATCTCGCACATGCTGTCGCGCAACATCCGCATCGAGGAAGACCTGATCGATCAGCTGTTCAACTCGAGCGAGAAGCGCCTGGCGCGCGCGCTCCTGCTGCTGGCGCGATACGGCAAACAGGACCAGGCGGCGCGCGCGGTGCCGAAGATCTCCCAGGAGACGCTCGCGAAGATGGTGGGCACGACCCGGTCGCGCGTCAACTTCTTCCTGAACAAATTCAAGCGGCTCGGCTTCATCGAATACGACGGGGACGTTCCGCTCAAGATCAACAGCTCGCTGCTCGACGTCGTCCTGCACGACTGAGCCGCGGCGCGTCACGGCCTGGGTTTCAGTGTCCGCAGCTTCGCGAAAATGCCGCCGTCGAGCGCCGCCACGATCCGTTTCGCCACCGCGACGGAATCGCGACCGGTGAAGATCTGGTGGTCGACGACGATCTGCAGCGCCATCATCCGCTCCGCCATGTCGTCGTCTTCGATCCCCAGCACCATCAGCGTCTCGCGATCGTAGCGTTCGGTGACGATGACCGACGCGGCCATTGGTCCGGCGGCCGCGCCGGTGAGGATCCAGATCGAGCGGCGCGCCTGCTCGCGCGCAACGACCTCGACGCCGCTGATCGCCTCGAGCCCGCGCCGCACCTCGGCGAGCAGCCGGGTGGCGGCCTCGTCGCGCGTGGCGCGCCCTTCGGTGCGCGCCTCGAGCATCACCGTGATCGCCGCCGCCGGCTGCGCTGGCGCCGCCGACGGTGCGCCGATCAGAATCACCGCGAGCATCAGCATCGATTTCACGGCGTGAGTATAGGACAACCGATGCGGTCCATGACGAAGGGGTCTGTCGAGGAATTCGGGAAGGCGCGCATCCGCACCAGGCCGACCATCGAATCGGGCGCCATCGGCGCCGTCCCGGGCTCGCGCTCGATCGCGGTCACCCCGATCGTCGAGATGCCGTACGGGTCAGGCTCAGGACGGAATAGCCGGCGCACGCTGCGCGTGCCGGCGACGCTCGTCGGCGAGGCGTGCCCGCCGGATCAGCCACGCGCCGGCGAGGCTCACCGTGGCGCCGGCCATCGACACCCACGACACCTGCTCGTGCCGCAGCCAGACGCCGAGCGCGATCGCGACGACCGGGATGATGAAGTTGTTGACCGACGCGACGGTCGCGCCCATGCGGCCGGCCGCCGTCGCCGTCAGCACGTACGCGATGCCGGTGCCGCCAACGCCCAGCGCGATCAGCGACACCGACGGCCACAACGACCAGTGGCCGGCGAGCACGGACGGCACCCCCAGCGGCGCGGTCAGCAGGGTGGCGACGCCGAGCGCGCGCCAGATGACGGGCAGGGCGCCGTTGCGCTGCTGCAGCGGTCCCGAGAGCGTGTAGGCAAAGCCGTACGACACCAGCGCGGCGACGATCAGCAGCACGCCGGCGATCTGTCCGTTGCGATCGACGTCGGCGGTCATGCCCGGCAGCGCGACCAGGATCGCGCCGAGGAATCCGATCGCCAGACCGGCCAGCACGGCGGGCGCCGGCGCGCGCCGCGCGACGGCGCTGGCGACGGCCGCGACGAACAGCGGTACGGCGCCGTTCAGCATGCCGGCCAGCGCCGACGACACGTGCTGCTCCGCCAACGGAAACATCATCAGCGGGAACGCGATCCAGATGACGCCGAGGAGGACGGTTCGACCGCGATCGTCGGCGCGGATCGGCCGGCGGACGGCCGGCACGAGCGACAGCGTCAGGAAGCCGACGAGGATTCTGGCGAAGGCGACGCCGCTCGGCGACACCGCCTCCAGCCCTTCCGCGATGAACAGAAACGAGGCGCCCCAGATCAGGCCGGGAACCACCAGCAGCAGCGAGTCGATCACCGCCGCGGTTCGAGCAGCAGCGCGTTCCCGACGTACTCGGTGATCGACAGGCGGCACGCCGGCGCCGTGCCCGTGTAGCGCGTGGCGTGCCACGTGCCCGCCGGCACGTAGACGACGTCGCCCTCGCTCGCGACGAACGGCTGCTGCCCTTCGAACGCGTAGCGGATCTGGCCCGTGAACACGAGCCAGAACTCGGCGCTCTCGGCGTGGAAATGCCCCTTGTCGGCCGGATCGAGCGGCGGCAGGTTCTTCTCAAAGCCGTAGATGATCAGCATCTCCGACTTGTCGTCGCGGACGAAGCGGCCTCCCGTGTACTTCTCGTTCCTCGCCGCGGCCTCGTGGATGTTCACGGTCGGCTGGTTGAACGCATCGTACTGCGCGGGGGTTCTGTTCAACGTTGCGGGGATCCACGCCGATCCGGCCGGCGCGGCCTGCGGGGGCCCCTCTGCCGTTTCGCGCGGGAACAGGGTTTTTGCGCGCGTCACGTTCACGACGAACCGCAGGCTGGGCTTGTCGCCGATCGTCTCGAGCGAGTAGATCGTCTGGCGGGGGATGTCGACGACCGATCCGCGCGTCGCCGTGAACGGCGCCTGGCCTTCGATCTCCACCCGCAGCTCGCCTGCCACAACCGCGAACCATTCACGCGTGTCGGGGTGCAGCCGCTTCGGCACCTTCGCGCCGGGCGCGGCCGCCACGTACTCGGCCGTCAGACGGCCATCGTCCACGATCGTCTCGCGCCAGTTCGGGTCGCCGCTGTGCATCGCCCTGAGGTCGGCGATCTTCGTCCACGGTTTCTGCCCTGGCGGGTAAGCCGGCGTCTGCGACTGTTTGGGCGCCCAGACGGCGGTCGGCGCGGGGCGTTGATCCTGCGCGTGGATCACGGCCGGGAAGGAGCAGAGGAGAACGCAGAGGCCGCGGAGAACCTGCAGGAAAAAAACGACGGATCCGTCTCCGCGGTGTCGGGGTTCTCGGCGGTTCCCTCCGATCGTGACGGCGATGGGCGAAGTCATGCGGGGCATAGGCCCGGCATTCTATACGCGTCAGGCGCCCTTGCGGCGCAGCGCCCTTTCGGCGGCCGCGAGCTCCTTCTTCGTGGCCCGGTCCAGGGTGCGGACGCGCAGGTCGAGACGCTTCATGGCGTCGACGACGGCCTCCGCGACGACCAGCCGCGTGAACCATTTGCGATCCGCGGGGACCACGTACCACGGCGCGTCGGGCGTGGCCGTGTGCCGGATCATGTCCTCGTAGGCGGCCATGTACTCGCGCCAGTGCGCCCGCTCGCGCACGTCGCGCGACGAGAACTTCCAGTTCTTCTCGGGCGTCTCGAGGCGTTCGAGAAACCGCTTTTTCTGTTCCGCCTTCGACACGTGGAGGAAGAACTTCACCACGGCGACGCCGCTGCGGCGGAGATGCCGCTCGAAGCAGGCGATGTCCTCGAAGCGCTCATCCCATATCCGCTTCGAGACGACAGCGGGCGGCAGCCGCTGCGCGCCGAGAATCTCGGGATGCACCCGCACGACGAGCACTTCCTCGTAGTACGACCGGTTGAAGACGCCGATACGCCCGCGCTCGGGGAGGTGCATGGTGGTTCGCCACAGAAAATCGTGCGCGAGCTCCTCGGCCGACGGCGCTTTGAACGACGACACGTGGCAGCCCTGAGGGTCGAGGCCCGACATCACGTGCTTGATCGTGCTGTCCTTGCCTGCGGCATCCATCGCCTGAACGATCAACAGCACCGCCCACGTGCCTTGCGCGTAGAGCTTCTCCTGCTCCTCGCGCAGCGACTCGAGGCCGCGTGCGAGCATCTCTTCGGCTTCGTCCTTCGACTCGAATCCGCCGGCGCCGGCCGGGTCGTGCTCGTCGAGTCGGAACCGGCGGCCGCTGGTGATCCGGAACGGTTTGAGCAGACCCCGCATCAGCGCATCCTACCTCACGCCGTCGAGGAACTTGACGAGCTCGACGTTGCCCGGGAAGTCGCGCGCCAGGCCGCGCGCGATCACGACGGCGGCCGGCAGGCGGCGTTCGCGGACCTGCAGATCCCACAGCGCGAACAGCGCTTCCACGTGCACGAAAAAGGCGGCGTCGGTATCCGCCGCTTCCTGCATCGTCAACAGGGCGCGCTTGCGGTCGCCTCCGCCCAGCACCCACCGCGTGCCGCGCGGCATCCTCGTGTCGACGATGTAGTCGATCCATGCGCGGGCGACGCGTGCGCGGACGTGGCCGGGGTTGCGCGCCAGCACGGCGTCGAGCGAGCGCCGCGCTTCCCAGTACTCGTCCCACCCTTTCTTGCGGCCGAGCGGGCCCAGCTGCAGCCAGACGTAATTCAGATCGA
>JAYVYV010000122.1:0-12782 GCA_043783985.1 Acidobacteriota bacterium
GCCAGATGCCCTTGACACCAGGTTCACCGCTCGGCGCCTACGAGATTCTGACGCTGCTCGGCGCCGGCGGGATGGGCGAGGTCTACCGGGCGCGCGACACGAAGCTCGGGCGCGACGTCGCACTGAAAATCCTGCCGGACAGTTTCGCGCACGATTCGGAACGGCTGTTCGCGACGAACACGCCTGACAATCGGATCATGTCCGCGTCCTATACCGTGGATGGCGAATCGTTCCGCGCCGAGAAGCCGCGTCTCTGGTCGGAGGCCCGTTTCATCGCTCGGCCTGGGCCAGTTGGCATAGCGCGATCGTTCGACCTGCATCCCGACGGCGAGCGCATCGCGCTGGCGAAAGTGCCTGACATCGATGCCGCGGGGAAGCTGGACAAAGTCGTCTTCATCTTCAACTTCTTCGACGAGCTGCGCCGGATGGCGCCGGCGAACAGGTAGGGCGCGCCAATGGACATCGATCCGATGGAATCGGCCACCAATGCGGACGAAGCGAGCGCCGCTGGCGATCGCGCACGCGGTCGCCTGAATTCCCGTGTGGCGATCACCGTCGCGCTGCTGGCCACGTTCCTGGGCGTGTGCAAGGTCAAGGACGACAACATCGTCCAGGCCATGCAGCAGGCCCAGGCCGACAAGCTCGATCACTGGAATTTCTACCAGGCGCGGAACATCCGCCAGGAGGTCGCCGCCGCCGCCGCAACACAGCTCAAGCTGGCCGCCGCCGGTGCATCGGCGGCGCAGCAGGACGGCTACCGCGCCGCCATCGCCTCGTACGAGGCGCTGGTCCTCGATCAGGCGAAGAAGAAAGAGGAGCTGCGCCTGCAGGCGGAACAGGATCAGAAGACGTACGACGCGCTCAATTACCGCGACGATCAGTTCGATCTCGCCGACGCGTTGATTGCGCTCGCGATCTCGCTCCTGGCGCTGACGGCCTTGACGCACAAGCCGTGGCTGTACTGGCTCGCGCTGCTGGCCACCGCGGGTGGCGTCGTGATGGGACTGGCCGGATTGATCGGCTGGCACCTGCACCCGGACGCTCTGGCGCGCCTCCTGTCCTGACGGCTTCCCGGCCGCCACGGCCCTCCGCCGGGCGTATACTGCGCCCCATGACTCCCTACAAACTTCTGCCGGCGGCCGCGCTGCTCATCCTCGGCGGCGCGATTCTCGTGGCGCAACAGCAGGCGGCGGAAGCGCCCGCGACCGATCGCCGCGCCACCACCAGGCCGGCGGTGGCCGGTCTGCACGGTTTAGTCACCACAGGGCACCCGATCGCGTCCTCGGCCGGGCTTCAGATGCTGCTCAAGGGTGGCAACGCCTTCGACGCCGCCGTCGCAGTGGGCGGCATGATCGCCCTCGGCGAGCCGGAGATGAACGGCATCGGCGGCAACGGCTTTATGACGCTCTTCGACAAGAAGAGCGGAAGGATTCTCTCGCTGTCGATGGCGGGCGCGGCGCCACAGGCGTTGAAGCCGGCGGACATGACCCCCGAGATGCTGAACGCCGGGATGAAAGCGGGCATCGTCCCCGGCAACCTCGGCGGCTATCTGTACCTGCTCGATCGGTTCGGCACGATGACCATCGCCGACGTGTTCGCGCCGGCGATCGAGTACGCCGAGAAGGGCTATCCGATCGATCCGATGCTGGCGCAGGACATCGACCGCGGCGCAGGCAACCTCTCCAAGTATCCGACGACGGCGAAGATTTATCTGCCGGGCGGGCAGCCGCTCAAGGCCGGGGAGCTGCTGAAGAATCCGGATTACGCGAACACGCTGCGCAAGCTGGTCGATGCGGAGCGGCAGGCACACGCGAAGGGCGCCTCGCGGTCGGCTGGCATCAGGGCCGCGTTCGATCGGTTCTACAAAGGCGACATCGCGCAGGAGTTCGATCGCTTCTTCAAGGCGAACGGCGGCGATCTGACGGCGGCGGACCTGGCGGCCTACGAACCGCAAATCACCGAGCCGCTCCACACGTCCTATCGCGGGTACGACGTGTACAGCAACCCGGCCACGTCGCGAGGCGGCTTCGAAGTCCTCATGCAGGCCAACCTGGTCGAAGGCTTCGATCTCAAAGCGTACGGCGCCGGATCTCCGAAAGCATTGCACGCGATGATCGAGGCCATCAAGGTCGCGAAGGCAGACATCTACCGCTACGTCGCCGATCCGAAGTTCACGATCGTGCCAACCGCCGGCATGCTGGCGAAGGACTATGCCGCCAGGCGTCGCGTGCTGATCGACATGGCGAAGGCGGGCCCCTACCCCGATCCGGGCGCGCCGGCCAAGGCGCCCGTGCCTTCCGCGCCGCCGGCGGGCGCGAAGCCGTTTCCGGACGACTACGACGCGGAGCAGCATACGACGAGCTTCTCGATCGTCGACAGCGCCGGCAACGCGATCGCCGTCACGCCCACCCTCGGCGGCCTCTTCGGCAGCAACGTCGTCGTCGGCTCGACGGGGCTGCTGCTGAACAACGGCATGCGGCTCGGATCGACCTCGCCGTATCCCGACAGCGTCAACTACGTCGGCGCCGGGAAGATTCCGGTGTTGAACAACTCGCCGGTCCTCGTCTTCAAGGACGGCAAGCTGGCGTTCGTCTTCGGATCACCCGGCGGCGAAACGATCGGCCAGACGGAGTTCCAGATGCTGGTCAACCTGATCGACTTCGATCTGCCGGTCCAGGAGGCGATCGAAGCGCCGAGGTTCGTCATCGACGCCAGTCCGAATTTCTACAAGCCGGGCGCCGAGATCGAAGTGCAGATCGAGAGTCGTGCGGCGCCGGAGACGGTGGCCGCGCTGAAGGCGATGGGCCACAACGTCAAGGTGCTGCCCGGTTGGGGCAGCCTCGGCCACATGCAGGCCATTCGCGTCGATCCCAAGACGGGCACGATGATGGCGGGAGGCGATCCCCGGCGCACGGCCTACGCGATCGGCTACTGAGACCTCGCGCGCCAAAATAGCTCCGCTCGGCCGTCATTGCGGATTGCGGATTGTGGATTCGATTGTGGATTCTTGGTCAATCCGCGTTCGCGAGGGTGGCACGTCTGCCAACTTTCGGGCAACTCGCGCCGTCTAAGGCGTCGATGACTCTTGCCGTCAACGACATCCGGTTCGCCGTGCGCGGGCTCGTCCGCAGCCCGCTCTTCTCCATTGTCGCGATTCTGTCGGTGGCGCTGGGCATCGGCGCCAATACCGCGATTTTCACGCTGATCGATCAGATTCTCCTGCGCAAGCTGCCCGTGGCGGCGCCTGATCAGCTCGTCATGCTGTACCAGCAGGGCGCGCACAACGGGAGCAACATGGGAACGCGGATGCACTCGTATCCCATCTACCAGGAGTACCAGCGTGCGGAGCCGCTGGCGGAGGTGCTGTGCCGGCGCCTGGTGGAAGCGTCGGTGAGCATCGACAACCAGACCGAGCGGCTGGAAGCCGAGATGGTGTCGGGCAACTATTTCTCGATGCTCGGCGTGTATCCCGCCGTCGGGCGGGTGTTCAACTCGCAGGAGGACGACCAGGTCTACCAGGGTCATCCGGTCGTCGTGTTGAGCTACGACTACTGGCTCCGGCGCTTCGGCCGCGATCCCTCCGTCATCGGCAGGAAAATCCTGCTGAACCGCTATCCGATGACGATCGTCGGCGTGTCGGCCGCCGGATTTTCCGGTCTCGATCCCGCGCGGTCGCCGCAGATTCGCGTGCCGATGCAGATGAAAGCGGTCGTGGCGCCGGAATGGGGCTGGGTGCACCTGGACGATCCCCGCGTGCGCTGGGTGCAGGTGTTCGCGCGCCTCAAGCCGGGCTGGACCGCGAAATCGGCCGAGGCGCCGCTGCAGACGCTGTTCACCCAGATCCGCACGCAGGAGATGACGCTCGCGGGCGCGAAGGACTGGTCCGCGTACGCGCGCGAGCAGTTCATGAAGGGACGGCTGCGCGTGGAGCCGGCGGCCGGAGGGTTCTCGAACCTGCGCAACGACTTCTCCACGCCGCTGATGGTTCTGATGTGCATGGTGGGCCTCGTGCTGCTGATCGCGTGCGCGAACGTCGCGAACCTCCTGATCGCGCGCGGCTTCATGCGGCAGAAGGAGATCGCGGTGCGGCTGTCGCTCGGCGCGTCGCGCGGTCAGCTCGTGCGTCAGATGCTGGTCGAGAGCCTGGTGCTGTCGTGCGTCGGCGGCGTGCTGGGCGTTGGGCTGGCGATCGTGCTGACGCAGGGCCTGCTGGCGTTCGTGCCGTCCGATGGCCGTCCGATTCTGATTCGCGCGACGCCGGACGCGCGGATTCTGGCGTTCACGCTCGGCCTGACGTTCCTGACCGGAATCGTGTTCGGCCTGCTGCCGGCGCTGCGTGCGAGCCGTCCGGATCCGTGGACCACGCTGAAAGACACCGTCGGCTCGATCGCGGGGACCGGCGGATCCCTGTTCCTGCGCAAGGGACTGGTCGCGGCGCAGGTGACCCTCAGTTTCCTGCTGCTGTTCGGCGCGGGGCTGTTCGTGCGCAGCCTGCAGAACCTGAAGACGGCCGACACCGGCGTGGCGCTCGACAACCTCGTGACCTTCCAGCTGGCGCCGGCGCTGAGCGGCTATGACGCGCAGCGGTCCGTCAATTTCTACGCGCAGCTGCTGGATAATCTGCGCGCGGCGCCCGGCGTGAAGTCGGCGGCGCTGGCGACCGTGCCCATCCTGTCGGGCGACGAGTGGGACAGCAGCATGGCGGTGGAGGGCCACCAGGCGAAGGACGGCGAAGACATGCAGGCGTTCATGAATTCGCTCTCGCCCGGCTACTTCGGCACGATGGGGATTCCGATCCTCGAAGGCCGCGACTTCAATCGCCAGGACGCGGGGGAGACCGCGACGACGGCGATCGTGAACCGTCGTTTCGCGGACCATTTCTTCAGCGGCAAGAGCGCGATCGGCAGACATGTCGGCTTCGGCACGGGGCCCAAGTCCAAGCTGAACATCGAGATTGTCGGCGTCGTCGCCGACGCCCTCTACGAGGGACCGCGCGAGGGCGTGCGGCGCCAGGTGTACATCCCGAACTGGGGCAAGAACAGCGCGACGTTCTACATGCGCACGTCGGCCGCTTCCGGCAGCGCGTACGCGACCGTCCGCACGGAGACGCGGAAGCTCGACGCGTCGATGCCCGTGTACGCGATGAAGACGCTCGAGGCGCAGCTCGACGAGACGCTGCTCACCGATCGGCTGATCGCGGCGCTGGCCGCCGGGTTCGGCCTGCTGGCGACGGTGCTGGCGTCGATTGGCCTGTACGGCGTGATGGCGTTCGTCGTCGCCCGGCGCAGGAAGGAGCTCGGCATTCGGCTCGCGCTCGGGGCGGAACCGGGCGGCGTGATCTGGCTCGTGATGAAGGAAGTCCTCCTGCTGCTGTCGGTCGGCCTTGCCGTCGCGATCCCCGCGGCGTTGGGGCTCGGACGGTTCGTCGCGTCGCAGTTGTACGGGATCGAAGCGCGCGATCCGTGGACGGCGACCACGACGCTGATCCTCCTCACGCTGGTCTCCGCCGCGGCTGGCCTGATCCCAGCCTATCGCGCGAGCCGCATCGACCCGATCCTCGCGCTTAGGTACGAATAGGTTCTCGGGGTTCTCAAGGGGCTCGACCGAGCACCCTGAGCACCCTGAGCACCCTGAGAACCCCGCGAACCCGTTGTTGTGTCATCATCCCCCGATTCCTCAGGAGGGACGATGACGTTCGGCCGGCTCGCCATTCATCTCGCGTCCATCACATCCGTCGCCGTCCTCGCACCGTCCGGCTTCGCTCAGGGCAGGCAGGCGGATCCTGACTGGACGACGCTCGAAGCCGAGACGCTGCGGCACTACCAGGCGGTGCTGCGCCTCGACACGCGCAATCCTCCTGGCAACGAGCGCGTCGTCGCCGAGTACGTCAAGGGCGTGCTCGAGAAGGAAGGGATCCCGGCGCAGATCGTCGGCTCCGATCCGAACCGTCCAAACCTGATCGCGCGCCTCAAGGGGAACGGCAGGAAGCGGCCGCTCCTCATCATGGGCCACAGCGACACCGTCACGACCGACGAAGCGAAATGGACGCACCCGCCGCTCGGCGCGACGCGTGACGGCGGCTACGTCTACGGCCGCGGCACCATCGACGACAAGGACAACCTCACCGCAGGGCTGATGACGCTGCTGCTGCTCAAGCGGCTGAACGTGCCGCTCGATCGCGACGTGATCTTCGTGTCCGAGTCCGGCGAGGAGGGAAGCAGCGGCGTCGGCATCGACTACCTGGTGAAGAACCACTTCCCGGAGATCGACGCGGAGTACTGCCTCGCCGAGGGCGGCGGCGTCACGCGCATCGGCGGCCAGGTGAAATACGCCACCGTGCAGACGCTCGAGAAGATTCCGCGAGGCATCGAGCTCGTCTCGCACGGCATCTCCGGGCATGGATCGATCCCGCTCAAGTCGAACGCGATCGTGCACCTCGCCGGCGCCGTCGCGAAGGTCGGCGACTGGCGGCCTGACGTCCGCTTCAACGAGACGACCGGCACGTATTTCCGCAAGCTCGCGGCGATCTCGCCGCCCGACGTCGCGAAGTACTATCGCGACGTGTTGTCGACCGATCCCAGGGTGCAGAAGGCGGCCGACGACTGGTTGCTGGAGAACGAGCCGCGGCATTCCTCGATGCTGCGGACGTCGGTGTCGCCAAACATCTTCACCGGCGGCTACCGCTCGAACGTGATTCCGTCGGAAGCGAAAGCGACGCTCGACGTGCGAGCGCTGCCCGACGAAGATCCCGCGAAGTTCCTCGATCAGGTCAAGCGCGTCGTCAACGATCCGGCCGTGGACGTCCGCTTCACGGGCGAGTCGATCCGGCCCGCGGGGCCAGACGCGAAGCTCGACTCGGAAGCCTACAAGGCGCTCGAAGCCGCGGGCACGCGGATCTACAATGCGCCGACCATGCCGATGATGAGCACCGGCGCGACCGACATGGCGCAGCTGCGGGTGAAGGGCGTGCAGTGCTTCGGGATCGGCCCGGCGGTGGACTTCGAGGATGCGCCGAAAGGGTTCGGCGCGCACAGCGATCAGGAGCGGCTGCTCGAGAGCGAGCTGCACCGCTTCGTCCGCTTCAACTGGGATGTCGTCACGAGCCTCGCGAAGGCGAAGTAATCATGGGATTTCAGAGTTCAGAGTTCAGAGTTCAGATTGGATGCGTCAGAATTGCCGCGTTCCTCCTGACGTTCGCCGCCACTATGCAGGCGCAGGTCCAGCCCGACTGGAGCGCGCTCGAGCCCGAGATCATGCAGCAGTTTCAGGCGGTGCTGCGGCTCGATACCCGTAACCCGCCGGGCAACGAGCACATCGTCGCCGACTACCTGAAAGGCGTGTTCGACAAAGCCGGCATCCCGGCCCAGATCTTCGCCCTCGATCCCAATCGCTCGAACGTCGTCGCGCGTCTGAAGGGCAACGGCAGGAAGAAGCCGCTGCTGCTCCTCGGGCACAGCGACGTCGTCACCGTGGACGAGGCGAAGTGGAAGTTCCCGCCGTTCAGCGCGACGCGCGACGGCGGCTGGGTCTACGCCCGCGGCACGGTCGACGACAAGGACAACCTCACCGGCGGGCTGATGACGATGCTGCTGCTGAAGCGGTACAACGTGCCGCTCGATCGGGACGTGATCTTCCTCTCCGAATCCGGCGAAGAAGGCAGCTCCAACTTCGGCATCCAGTTCATGGTCAACCAGCACTACTCGGAGATCGACTCCGAGTACTGCCTGGCCGAGGGCGGCGGCGCGATCAGGATCGGTGGCGTCGCCAAGTACACGACGGTCGAGACGCTGGAGAAGATTCCGCGCGGCATCGAGCTCGTCGCGCACGGCATCTCGGGACACGGGTCGATTCCGCTGAAGTCGAACGCGATCGTCCACCTGGCGGGGGCGGTGGCGAGGGTCGGACAGTGGCGCCCCGAAATCCGTTTCAACGAAACCACCGGCACCTACTTCCGCGGCCTCGCGTCGATCGCGGCGCCGGAGAGCGCGAGATACTACCGCGACGTGCTCTCCACCGATCCGAAGCTGCGCGCAGCCGCCGACGACTGGCTGTTCGAGAACGAACCGCTGCATGCCTCGATGCTGCGCACCTCAGTGTCGCCGAACATCTTCGCCGGCGGCTACCGCTCGAACGTGATCCCGTCCGAAGCGAAGGCGACGCTCGACGTCCGCGCGCTGCCAGACGAGGACCCAGCCGTGTTTCTCGAGCAGGTCAGGACGATCGTCGGCGATCCCGCGGTCGAGGTCCGTTTCACGGCGCAGAACGTGCGGCCGGCCGCCTTCGACGCGCGCCTCGACTCCGAGCCGTACAAAGTGCTGGAAGCCGCGGCGAAGCGGATCTATAACACGGTCACGCTGCCCGTGATGCAGACCGGCGCGACCGACATGTCGTTGCTGCGGGCGCGCGGCGTGCAGTGCTTCGGCATCGGTGCGGCGATCGACATGGAAGACGGCCCGAAAGGCTTCGGCATGCACAGCGATCAGGAGCGCCTGCTCGAGAGCGAGCTGTATCGTTTCGTGCGCTACAACTACGAGGTCGTTGCGGAGCTCGCCCGCGCGAAATGAGGGCTCGCTTGAAGGGCTTAGGGCTGAGGGCGCAGGGTTTGCGGCTCGCGGTATCCCGCCGTTGCGCGTTCCGCGCCATGGCGTGGCCAGGGGCCGCAGCCGTCACGCTGGCCGCGGGTGCCGCGCTTCACGCTCAGTCTCAGCCCGATTGGCGCGCGGCAGAAGCGGAGATCATGCGGCACTATCAGGCGGTGCTGCGCCTCGATACGACCAATCCCCCCGGCAACGAGCATCTTGCGGTCGACTACCTCGAGCAGGTCTTCAACGCGGAAGGCATCCCGTCGCAGATCTTCTCCCTCGATCCCGACCGCTCGAACATCGTTGCGCGGCTGAAGGGGAGCGGGAAGAAACGGCCGCTCCTCATCATGGGGCACACCGACGATGTCACCGTGGACGCGTCGAAGTGGAAGTTCCCGCCGTTCAGCGCGACGCGCGACGGCGGATACGTGTACGCGCGCGGCGCGATCGACGACAAGGACAACCTCACCGCCGGCTTGATGACGCTGGTGATGCTGAAGCGGCTGAACGTGCCGCTGGACCGCGACGTCATCTTCCTCGCGGAGTCCGGCGAGGAAGGGAGCTCGAACGTCGGCATCCAGTTCATGGTCGCGCAGCATTTCGACCAGATCGAGGCGGAGTACTGCTTCGCTGAAGGCGGCGGCGTCACCCGCATCGGCGGCGAAGCGCGGTTCGCAACCGTCCAGGCGACCGAGAAGATCCCGCGCGGGATCGAGCTGGTCGCGCACGGCATCTCCGGCCACGGATCGATTCCGCTCAAGTCGAATGCGATCGTGCACCTGGCCGGCGCCGTCGCGAAGGTCGCCGCGTGGCGGCCCGAGGTGCGGTTCAACGAGACCACCGGGACCTATTTCCGCGGGCTGGCCGCCATCTCTCCGCCCGATGTGGCGTCGCACTACCGCGACATCCTCTCGGCGGATCCGAAAGTGCGGGCGGCCGCCGACGACTGGATCGTCGAGCACGAGCCGTATCACTCGTCGATGCTCCGCACGTCGGTGTCGCCGAACATCTTCTCCGGCGGCTATCGCTCGAACGTGATTCCGTCGGAAGCGAAGGCGACCCTCGACGTCCGCATGGTGCCCGACGAGGATCCGGCGGCCTTCCTCGAGCGGGTGAGAAAGGTGATCGACGATCCCGCGGTCGAGGCGAGCTTTCCCTCGCAGAACACGCGGACGCCGGCCGCCGCGGCGCGGCTCGATACCGAGCCGTACAAGGCGATAGAGGCGGCCAACACCCGCATCTACCACGTTCCCACGCTGCCGACGATGAGCACGTTCGGGACCGACATGGTGCCGCTGCGGGCGAAAGGGATGCAGTGCTACGGCATCGGGCCGGCGGTCGATCTCGAGGACGGCCCGAAAGGGTTCGGCATGCACAGCGATCAGGAGCGGCTCCTCGAAAGCGAGCTGTATCGCTTCGTCCGGTTCAATTACGAAGTCATCGCCGATCTGGCGCGCGCGAAGTAAACATGGAGAAGGCCCGCCTCGTTCTTGGTTTGTCGTTCTGCTAACGGAGGGTGACGTGAAAAACCTGTTGATCGCAGCTGTTCTGTGTGGCGCCGTCGGCATCGTCGTGTACGCGGGGCAGACGCCGGCTCCGCAGACACCCGCCCCGAGCGCCGATCCGTACGCCGCCAACGCGGCGCCTGGCGCCACGCAGTTTCCGCTCGCTGCGCCGGCCGGCAAGGACAGCGGCGCGCGCATGACCGCGCCGGCCGGCGCCATGAACCAGGGGCCGTTCGATCCCGCGACCTGGAAGTACGGCGGCGCGTTCAACCCCCCGCAGGGCTCGAAGATCTGGAACCCGGTGAAGCTCAAGATGATGGCGGGGGGGAAAGTCACCGGCGGCACCGTCTTCAGCGCCACCGATCCGGCGACCTATTGCGCGATGGCGAACGCCGGCTACGACTTCATCTGGACCGAGATGCAGCACAACGATCGCGACTGGGAATCGGTCGCGCGGATGTGGCGGACGTGCCCGAACGCGAAGGCGGTGCCGGGCGTCCGCGTCGCCTACACCGACGAGCGCGAGATCCAGCACGCGCTCGACGCGGGCGCGCTGGTCATCGTCGTGCCGACCGTCGACTCGAAGGCCGAAGCGATCGAAGCGCGCAACTGGACCTACTTCCCGCCGCTGGGCCGGCGCAGCAACGGCGGCGGCCAGGCGTTCGATCCGGCGATGTGGGGCGGCGTGCCGGGAGGCTACCGCAACACCATCAACGACAACGTCGTCCTGATCGAGATGATCGAGACGCTCGATGGGCTGAAGGACGCGGACGAGATCGCCAAGGTGCCGGGCGTGACGGCGGTGTTCGCCGCGAGCGGCGATCTCGGCAACTTCTCGGGGTTCCGGCAGGGCACGCCCGACTACGAGCGCGCGATCAACATCGTCCACGACGCGGCCGTGAAGGCGGGGAAGCGGCTGTGCGGCCCGTTCGCGTGGCGCGATCGTCCGGACTTCACCTGCTTCCAGGCGGGCAGCGAGACGGCCGCGATCGCGCGCGGCGTCGCCGCGGAGCTCGGATCGCTCGCCAATACCCAGGGCCGGCCGGAAGTGGGTCCGTTCGCGGCGGCGCCGAAGCCCTGACTGACGATCTATCATCAGGCGACCATCAAGGGACACACCTTTCAGGAGAGCTGCTTATGTCAGGCCCGCTCGCAATCGGTTCCGACGCTCCGGACTTCGAAGCCCAGACCACGGAAGGCCCGATCCACTTTCACCAATGGCTGGGCGATTCATGGGGCGTCATCTTCTCGCACCCCAAGGACTTCACCCCGGTGTGCACCACCGAGCTCGGCTATATGGCGCGCATCAAACCCGAGTTCGATCGCCGCCACGTCAAGGTCATCGGCCTGAGCATCGACCCGGTGGACAAGCACGCGGGCTGGGCGAAGGACATCGCCGAGACGCAGGGGACCGCGGTGAATTTTCCGATGATTGGCGACACCGATCTCAAGGTCGCGAAAGCCTACGGCATGCTCCCCGCCGAGGCCGGCGAGAGCTGCGAAGGGCGGACCGCCGCCGACAACGCCACGGTCCGCAACGTCTACGTCGTCGGCCCCGACAAGAAGATCAAGCTGGTGATCTCGTACCCGATGAGCACCGGCCGCAACTTCGACGAGGTGCTGCGCGTGATCGATTCGATGCAGCTCACCGCCAAGCACAAGGTGGCCACGCCGGTGAACTGGAAGAACGGCGACGACGTGATCATCCTGCCGGCGGTCAGCGAGGCGGAAGCGAAGGAAAAATATCCGCAGGGGTGGCAGCAGCCGAAGCCGTACCTGCGGATCGTGCCGCAGCCGAAAGGGTAAGCTTATGTGAAGGGCTCCTATGCAAATACGTTTCGTGACGATCGCGGCAACCGCTCTCCTGGCCACGGGCATCGGGTTCGCCGCGGCCGCCGCCGGCAGCGGGCCGCGCCGCGCGGTGGTCCAGCGGCCGGCGACGCAGGCTCCGCAAAAAGCGGCGACGGTACCGGTGGTCGTCTACAAGTCGCCCACGTGAGGCTGCTGCAGCGCCTGGATTGATCATCTTCAGGCGCGCGGCTTCCAGGTGGAAGCCCATAACGTCACCGATGCGCAACTGACCGCCGTCGAGCGTCAGTCGGGCGTGCCGGACGATCTCGTGTCCTGCCACACCGCCAAGGTCGCCGGCTACATCGTCGAGGGGCACGTGCCGGCGGACGACATCCGGCGGATGCTGCGTGAGAAACCTTCCATCACGGGTCTCGCCGTCGCGGGGATGCCCGTCGGCTCGCCCGGTATGGAACAAGGCGGGACGAGGCAGCCGTTCACGACGATGGCGTTCGGGAAGGACGGAAAGAAGAGCGTATTCGCCAGACACTGAGCGTCGTGAAACGCAACGGCCAGCCTTCGATCTGTTTGACGTCAATGCTCGTGTGTAGCAACGGCCCCAGCTCCGGCTGCGGCCGTTGCCACAATATCCCGACGACTTACACCGCGTCGTTCTTCTGTTGCCGATCTTTTCCCGCTTCGTTCTCTCGTTCGCCTTTGTCCTCGAGACGGTCGTTGCCCGTGACCTCGCCGACGGCTTTTTCAGTGGCGCCTTTCACACGCTGACCCACCGCCGACACTTCTTCGCGTACGGAACCGGGAGTGTGGCGCGGCTGGTTCGAATCGTCCGGGCGATCGTGGTCCATGTGACCCATATCTGAGCCTCCTTGAATGCGTCGCGACATTC
>JAYVYV010000123.1:0-4631 GCA_043783985.1 Acidobacteriota bacterium
GGGCGGCGAGAAGCCGTCGGTCCGCACCGCGATGTTCGTCGACCAGCGGGCGAATGCGGCGCAGCAGATCGCGCTCGTCGCGATGGCCAGCGAGCTGTCCAGGGGGCTCGTGGGCACGATCGTCCAGGTCACGCCGACGCCGATTCAGTTCGCCGATCACGGCAGCGAGATCGACGTGTCGGCGGCGCAGGTCTCGCTCGCGGTGAGCAAGCACCTCACGCACGAACCGACCTGCGGCGCGATGCAATGGTTCCATCCGTTCGCGTCGATGGACGAATCGGCGATGGGCGTCGCGAACCAGCACCTGTTCACCGGCTCCGCGCTCGGCACGAAATGGAGCGACCCGAACAAGCGTTCGGCGTTCTTCGGCACGTTCAGCTACTAACGCACACAGCCTTTCTGCCGGGACCAGGAAAACGCGAGGCGTCGTGTTTTTGTGTCTTCGTGGCCCCGGTGGTCACTTCTCATCGTGATCCTGACCAACAAAGTCGCGCTGATTACCGGCGGCAAGCGTATCGGGCTGGTCGTCGCGCGCGAGCTGGCGGCGCGCGGCGTGGACGTGGCGATGAGCTACGCCCGCTCGAAGGCCGAGGCGGAACAGGCGGCCGACGCCGTGCGAGCGTCGGCGCGCCGCGCCGCGACGTTCGCCGCCGACCTCTCGCAACCGCAGGCCGCCGCGGCGCTGGTCCAGTCGGTCGCCGACACCTTCGGGCGCCTCGACATCCTGATCAACATGGCGTCCGTCTACGCGCAGAAGCCGTTTGCCGGCCTGACCACCGCTGACTGGGACGCGGCGATCAACGTCGACCTGCGCGCGGCGTTTCTGTGCGCGCACGCCGCCGCGCCGCATATGCGGGCGCAGGGCGGCGGACGCATCATCAACTTCAGCGACTGGATTGCGAAGAGCGGGCGACCGCGCTACGCCGGCTTCGTGCCGTACTACGTCGCCAAGGCCGGCATCATCGCGCTGACCGAAGCGCTCGCGCTGGAGCTGGCGCCCGACAACATCCTCGTCAACGCGATCGCGCCGGGCCCGATCGTCGCGCCGCCGGGCACGACGGACGCGGAGTCCCGCGCGGTCGAAGAGGCGACGCCGCTGGGACGCTGGGGCGGTGAGATGGAAATCGCCAAGGGCGTGCTCGCGCTGCTCGACAGCGATTTCATCACGGGAGAAACCATCCGGATCGACGGGGGACGACACGTACAATGACGTTCGGCGTTCGACGTTCGACGTTCGGCGTTCGGCGTTCGGCGTTCGGGTTCGGCGTTCGACGTTCGGCGTTCAGACCCGCACGCCGAACAGCTGCTTCATTGATTCCAGCGCCCCGGCGAGCTCCTTGCGGTCGCGCGCGAAGCAGAAGCGCACGTAACCTTCGCCGTTGGGACCGAAGTCGACGCCCGGCACGCATCCGATACGTCCCTTCGCGATCAGATATTCGACCATCCGCCACGAGACCGACGCCGTCGCCCGATCGCCATCCGGCCACGCGGGATCGATTTTCATGAAGGCATAGAACGCGCCGGCGGGCGGGCGGCCGGCGAAAACCCCGTTCGCCACGTCCTTGATGCCGCGATAGAACAGGTCCCTCCGCTCGCCCAGCTCCGTGCGGAACGCCTCGATGCAGTCCTGCGGCCCCTCGAGCGCGCCGATGCCGCCGTACTGGACGACCGAGCAGACGTTGCTCGCGGTGTAGAACAGGATTTTCTTCGCGCGATCGCGGATCGCCGCGTCCCGGATCGCGATGTAGCCGAGGCGCAGGCCGGTGACCGCGTAGGTCTTGCTGAACGTGTAGAGCGGAATCGTGCGCCGGTACATGCCCGGCAACGACGCGATGCTGACGTGCTCGCCCTCGAATACCACGTCCTCGTAGGCCTCGTCCGAGATGACCCACAGATCGTGGGCGTGCGCGATCGCTGCGAGACGCTCGAGGCAGGCGAGGGTCAGCACGCCGCCGGTCGGGTTGCTCGGCGAGTTGAGATACAGGACGCGCGTCCGTGGCGTGATCGCCGCTTCGACCTCGTCGAGATCGGGCTGCCATCCGCTCGATTCGTGCAGCCGGTAGCCGACCGGTACCCCTCTGGCCGCGAGGATGTTGCCCGCGGCCGGCGGCCACGCCGGATCCGGAATCAGCACTTCGTCGCCGGGCTCGAGCAACGAACGACAGATGATGTACAGCCCGTGAATCCCTCCGTTGGTCACGAGCACATCCTCCACGTCGTCGATCGGAATGCCGTTGACGTGGCGGAGCTTGGCCGCGATCAGCTCGCGCAGTCGGGGGACGCCGGTGGTCTGGACGTAGTGCGAGTGGTTGTCGGCGATCGCGCGAGACATGCCGCTTTTCACGCTGTCGGGCGCGTCGAAGCTGACGTCGCCTTGATCGAGACGGTAGGGGTTCGCGACGGAGTACATCATGTCGCGAATGCGGATGATGCCGGAGAAGGGGACCTGGTCGAGGTAGGAAGCCATCTGTTTCAGCGTAGCAGATCGAATCCGACATCACCACGACGCACCACGAAAGACACGAAAGGCAGATTGGTTTGTTTCGTGCGTTTCGAGGTCAAGGCCTGTAGGCAAAATACTCGGCGACGTCGCGCGCGACGAGGCCTATCGCGTTCTCGAGTATCTCGCCGGATCCGAAATGGTTGCCGGTGAACACGGTGAGGATGATCGTCCGGCCCGGCGCCTCGAGAACACCGACATCGTCGCCGACATAGGGGAGGAAGTCGCCGGTCTTGTGCGGGATGGCGTAGCCCGTGACATAGCGAGGGATGCGCGTGCGATAGAGCTGGCCGCGCATGGTGCGCAGCATCAGATCGGACGAGGCCTCGTCCACCAGCGTCCCGCGCTCCATCATCTCGAGCAGCGTGCCCATCTCGCGCGCGGACGACCAGCCGAAGGGGAACTTGCCGTCGCGGTAAAACTGCTCGGTCGTCGGCGCGGCGCGCAGCGCCGGGAACCATTTCGACGGGACGTTTACGGCGTGCGTCGTCTTCAGCCCGAGCGCCTGCATGCGCGCGTTGACCGGCTCGACGCCGCCGACCATGCGGTAGAGCACTTCGGTCGCGGTGTTGTCCGACACGATGATCATCATCGTGATCAGATCCTTGACCGTCATCACGGCGCCGTAGTCCAGCCGCTGGATCGTGCCGGTGCCAGGCTGCGAGTCGCTCTCGACGAAGGTGTATTTGTCGCTCAGCTTGAACCTGCCGGCCTTGATTTGCTGGAGGACCTCGATCATCAGCGGGATCTTGATCGTGCTCATCGTCTCCATCGGGCGATCGGCGTCGAGCCCGATCTCCTCACCGGTCTGAAGCGACTTGACGTAGATGCCCCACGTCGCGTTGATGCTGCGGGTCGTCCTGAGGATCGACGCCTCGAGCCGCTGCAAGGCAGTCTGCTGCTGCGCCTGCGCAAGGATGGTGGTGGCGCCGAGCAACATCAGCACCCCGAGCACCCCGAGCACCCCGAGCACCCCGAGAACCTCGAGCACCCCGGGCGTTCTTCGAATCCCATTGCTTGTCATTCCGACACTCCTGCCTTTGACAGAACGACTGCGAGTACCTGCTGTGCCTTCGCGATTGGCAGGTTGCTGATGTAGAAATGGCGCGCCCCGGCGTCCATCAGCGCGCGAATCGTTGTGGCGCAGACCTCTTCCGGCGTGGCGCCCGCGCCGAACTCGCGCGTCAACCCTTCGACCGGCACCGGAAGGAACCCCTTGAGCGCCTCCAGCGTTCGAGGGTTCGCGCTGCGATAGTAGAACACCCCGAAGATGCCTGGCAGCCCGAGCCGGCGGTTCTCCGCAGCTTGCACGAACCGCGCGACCTGCGGCGCGTCGTGGTGGCTCACGACCTGTGTGAGATAGAACTCCGCGTGCGCGTTCTCCGCAATCAGGAAGTCGACCTGACGCTCCGGATCGGCATGCGGGTTGGCCCAGCCGCCGAGCGCCAGCGCGTGATCGCGCTCGCGCAGCATCCGGCGCAGCTGCCACGCGTGCTCGACCGACCGCGGCGTCCCGACGCTCTTGTCGCCGCCGAGGACGACGAGCGCCGGAAATCCGCTCTGATGCGCGCGGTCCGCGTACGACAGGCAGTACTCAATCGCATGTTTCGTCGTCAAAAAGGGGACGATGCGATCGCGCGGGACGTCGAGGCCGAGGTTCGTGACGAGATGCCGGAGGTTGTCCTCCTCGGCTGCGCCGACGGCGCTGTCGGTGAGGAACACGAACGTCCCCTGGCGCGTGAGGCGGCGCACCGCGTGATAAGTGTCGATCCAGGCGTCCATGCCTTCGGCAGCGGCGAGCTCCGCGCGAGGCGGCCGCAGCTCCGCAGCGAAGACGGACGGGCCGGCGCGGAGGGCGGACAGGAGGTCCATTCAGATTTCAGATTTCAGGTTTAAGATTTCAGATTTTGATTTCAGATTTGATTTTAGATTTGATTTCAGACCGACGATCCAATCTGAATTCCGAAACCTGAACGCTGGAATGCGAATGCTTTACTATACGTCCCGTGACGCCAGCCGCGCTCCGTGAGCTTCTCGCGCGATTTCCGTCGGTGCCGTTCGTCGCGGCCCCGACCCCGATCGAGCCGATGCGGAACTTGCGGATGCTCCTTGGCGGCGGCCCGCGCCTGTT
>JAYVYV010000124.1:0-4624 GCA_043783985.1 Acidobacteriota bacterium
GCGACGTCGACGGCGCCGAGCGCCCCCGCGAGCCAAGCGCCTGCGGCGATGACGCGCCATGGCCATGAACGCGGCGCGCGGAGCATCGTCGCGGGCAGGCGGACGATCGCCGCGGCGCCCCAGATGACCGCCGCGTGAAGCAGGACGAGCGCGAACTCGGCAGCGAGGCGTCCGCCGCTGACCGGATGCAGCGAAAAATGGAGCAGATCGAATTGGGTGTCGGCGACGACGCGCCTCAGCAGACGCTCGTATCCCCATAACAGCCAGCCGTTCGCGAGGCCGGCCATCAGGAACGCCGCCGCCACCGCGCTGCGTGCGCGAAGAGTGGGCGCCAGCACGCGAAGGCGCGGCCGCGCGAAGCGCCGCCGCTCCATCAGGTCGAGCAGGAGCCAGACGATCGCCGCCATCGCCAGCGTGGTCAACAGCAGGTCGAGCGGGGTGGGGCCGGGCGTCCAGGCGAGCGGAGCGAGCGAGACGAAGAATACGGCGCGGGCGACGACCACGAGCGCGATCAGCAGCGCGGTCATCCCGAGGAACCGGTTCGGATCGCGCGTCTGGCGCCGGAGATCCATCAGCGGCCCGGTGCAGAGCAGCAGCGTCAGCGCGAGAACGCCGAGCACGGCAGCCCTCGTCATCGCGCGCCAGCGCGCGCGCGCGGCGGCGAGATCGCCGGGCGAGACGTCGGCCTCGAGCACGAAGCCGCCGTCGCGGGCGGGCACGGTGAACCTGAACGGCTGCGGCGGGGCTGGGGCGCCGCCCGCCCGCACGCGAAGCGTGACCGGGACGAGCGACGTAGGCATCGCAAACGCCTCGGCGAGACCCGGAACGCCGCGCGCCGTGCCGAGCGCCTGTTCGACGACCACGGTGGCCGCACGCGCGCCGTTGCGCGTGACCGCCTCGATTCGGATTAGACCGGGTCCGAGCGGTCCCGGCGCCACGATCAGCGTCGCCCCGCCGAGCACCACCTCTTTGCGGAGGTCGGAGACACGGCCCGCCCACGCGAGCGGCGCGCCCAGCGGATCGTAGATCGTGATGCCTGTCCGGCCCGCCTCGTCCTCCGGCACCGCGGCCGAGACGATGTCGAACAGGCGCTTGAGGGTCGCCTGGTCGCGCGGCGCGGCGCGCCCGGTCTCGGGTTCGGCGGAAATGCGCGCGGCGATCGTCCCGAGCGTTGCGGCGCTCGCGTCGAAACGCTGCCGCAGTTCGGCCTCGACGCGGCTCAGCGCCGACTGGTCGGAGGGGCCGAAGCGGGCCCGCTCGAGACCGTAACCGATCACACCGACGATCACCGCGGCCGCAAGGCCGACGCGCACGATGCGAAGGATGCGAGACACGATCAATCACAGGATACACGGGTGTCGCGGTGAACTGAGTCCTCCCCAGCGGTGACCGGCGCCACGTCGCCCTTCGGTGGCACAATCCGTGCACCGACTCAGCGCGCGGCCGACAGCTAATCATCCACACGATGCATCCCGCCCGTGCTCACCAGGACGAGACTCAGCGCGCGCGGCCGCCGGAGGGCGCGCGAGCCTCTGTCGCCATGTCGTCGCTCGACGGGATACGCGCCGTGTGCATCGCGCTGGTGGTCGGCGCACACGCCGCGCAATCGATGGGCTTTCCCTATCGATGGAAGCCGATCGCGAGCTTCCTGTTCGACGGCTCGCTCGGCGTCACGGTCTTCTTCGTCCTCAGTGGATTCCTGATCACGTTTCTTCTGGTCGCGGAAGAGCGTGCAGCCGGGCGCATCTCGCTGCGGGCGTTCTACGCGCGGCGTGCCCTGCGAATTCTGCCGGTGTACGGGGCGTACGTGGCCGCGCTCGTGGTGCTGGATCGGACCACCACCCTGAATCTCAGCCTGTGCGACTACGTGACCACGCTGACGTACACGAAGGACTTCGCATGCGGCCAGTGGATCGACGGGCACCTGTGGTCGCTGTCGGTCGAACAGCAGTTTTACCTGCTGTGGCCGATGGCGCTTGCCTGCCTCCGGCGGCGCGGCCGCCGCTGCGTCATGGCGACGTGCATCGTGCTCGCGCCGATCTGGCGAGTGGTGTTTTTCCTGAACGGGTGGTACGACCTCGAGGTGTTCTCGCTGATGACCAACGCGGATGCGCTGATGACTGGCGCGGCCGTCGGGATCGCGTATTTCGAGCGCGGAGCCGTCCTGCACACGCTGCTGCGGTTCCGTCCCGCCCTGGTCCGAGGACTGGCCGTCGCGCTGATGTGGATGCTGATGGTCCTGGATCACTTCGTGAGCGGCGCCACCAGTGCGGTCGCCTTCGGCGGCACCGTCACGGCGCTCGCGGCCGCGTATCTCATCGTGTCGTATGCGTCGTGCCCCGGGGGACCGGTCTACGCCGTGCTCAACTGGCGGCCGGTGCGCTATGTGGGAGCGCTGTCGTACTCCCTGTATATCTGGCAACAGCCGTTTTTCAACGGCTACGACTTGTACGGCTATGCGCCCACGCCTGCCGTCCTGCGGTTTCCGCTCAATGTCGTCGCCGCGTTCGCGGTCGCCGCGGTGTCGTACCATGCGCTGGAGATGCCCGTCCTGTCCCTCCGCAAGAAGTTTCGTCCACTGCGCCCCCGGGACGACACGCCCCGCCTGGAACCGGAGCGCTCAACCTCGCCGTTATAATGCACACGACGTGGATCTGAAGCACCTGCTCAAGCGCGGCGCGCTGCTGGCGACGGCGAACTGGCAGACGGTCGCGATCCAGTTCGTCGCCGAGACCACGTTTCAGGTGCTGCTCGCCGTCCCGATCGTCGGGGCGGCGGTGCTGGTCGCCGTCTTGATGGGCGGCGACCTCGCGGAGCTGTTGCGGGGGAGCCTGCGCGATGTCTTCACGACCATCGCCAGCGCGCTGCTATCCGAGCCCCTGGCGCTCGTCGCGTTCATCACGGCGTTCGCGGTCGTGCTGCTCGGCGGGTCGGTGCTGATGTTCGCCGTCAAGGGCGGGACCGTCGAAGTGCTCGCCGCGGCAAGTGCGGACGCCGGTCCGATCGAGCGGCACCCGCTGACGATCGATCTGCTGCGGCAGGCCTCGCGATTCACGCTGACGCGCTTCACCGACGGCTGCGCGCGCCTCTTTCGTCCGTACCTGACGCTCGGTCTGTCCTTGATGATCGTCTACGCGGGGTCGGCCGGCGGCTACCTGGCGTTCGTCGTCTACGGCTATCGCGCGGCCGAAGGGCGCGCGCTCATCATCGGCTGGACGTTCGTGGCGGCGCTCTCGGCGGGGCTGCTGGTCGCGTGGATGACGGTCGTCAACATGCTGTACCTCCTGCTGCAGATCGCGATGGCGGTCGATGGCGTCGGTGTCGGCGGCGGCTGCCGGGCGACGGCGCGGTTCATCCGCTCGGAGTTCCGCGATCTCGCCGGCGTGTTTCTGGTCGTCGTCGCGCTGGCGGTCGCGGCCACCATCGCGTCGGCGCTCGCGTGGTCCGGCGTCGGGCTCATCGCCTTCGTCCCGCTCGTCGGCCTCGCGGTGCTTCCGCTCCAGCTCGTGGCGCTGGTCCTGCGCGGGCTGGCGTTCGCGTTTTTGGGGCTGACGGCCCTGGGCGCCTACCTCACCCTCTACCAGGGCTACGCGTCACGCCGCGGCGAGCTGGTCAGCCAGGCGCACGTCGGTCACGGCCGTGGCGGCGGCGTGGTCGGCGTGACCGGCGCGATCTGAACGAGATTCGGCAGAGCGGCGACTGCCGGCACGAGCAAGGGCTCGAAGCTGTGTTCCACCAGCGTCGCTGAGGCGCCCCTGGCGATTTCCCTGAACAGCAGCAGCATGAGCGGCGCCTGCGTCTGCGGATCCACCATCGCGTGCGGCGGCGCGGCGGTCTCGGCGTCGGCTGCCAGGGCGACGAGGACGGGCGTCCCTTTCTTCGGCGGGATCGAGCCGTCCGCGGCCGGCGCGTTGGCGGCGGGAATCTCGGGCGGCGGCATGGTGACGCCGGTGAGCGTGCCCACCTGCAGACCATCCTTGATGTTGAACGCGCGCAGCGGCGCGGCTTGCCCGGCGACAACGATGGTCGAGCCGGCCTTCACCGGCCCCCATGCCGGCCGCATGGGCAGCGGCCGCATCCACTGCTGGCCGCCGGTCACCAGGTTCATCGCGCGCAGCACGTTGTCGAGCGCGACGAAATAGACGTAGCGTTCGTCGGCCACTGGACGGCCGATCACGTCGCCTCCGGTCCGCCACCGCCAGTCGACGCGGCCGTCGGCCGCCATCACGCAGTAGAAAAAATTGTCCTGCGATCCGGCATAGAGACGATCTTGCAGCGCGAGGATCTCGTTGGGAGCGCCGCCGAGGCGGCGCTCCCACAGCGGCTCGCCGCTGTCCACCCGCAGCGCCACGATGCGGCGGTCGGCGGTCGGGATGTAGACGCGGTCGCCAGCAAGCGTCGGCGCCGCGTGCGCGGGCGATTGGAGGTCGCGTTGCCAGATGAGCTGTCCGTCCGTGGCGCGGTACGCGCGGACCTCGCCGCTCGAGGCCGCGACGATGAGCCAGCCGGTGTCCCACACCGGATGCACGGCGGGCGCGTCCGCGAAGGGCAGCGCCCACGCGATCGACCCATCGGCGGCGTGCAGCGCTTTCAGCGAGTCCGCTTCGAGGATGAAGAGCAGGCC